>CAMPCJ010000014.1 GCA_946645685.1 uncultured Clostridia bacterium
AAAATGCACTCTTTTGAGTATAAGGCGGACTTTGTGCTTTTCAAAGTTCGCCTTTTGTTACCTCATAGAGTTTGAATTCCATGTTGACACTGTTGTCAGAAATGCTCTTATTGTTTTCGCGGAAATTTTCAAAACGCCTGCCCGAAGTAATTTACGTTAGAAACTATTGTTTAGTTTTCGGAAAACGGAGTGGATTATGAAAAAAACGAGTATTATCTATCTTTTACTTAGTTTACTCATTTCTATGTGCTCATGTTCTCAATATAAACTTTCTGAGAAGGCATTTAATAATGATTCTTCGACGTCCGTTTCACAGAAATCGAATAGCAACGCCGCTTCGGTTTCCTCCGAAGACTCATTATCGGATGAAGTCATTTCAATGGTTACATCTGAGTTGACGGTTGCATCAATTAAATCTGATAATTCCCTTTGGATGTATGGAAACAATGATTACGGTCAAATCGGGAATGGAACCACAGAAAGAGTTGCATCGTTTGAAAGAATTATGAGTGATGTGACTTTTGTAAGTCTTGACAGATATTGTTCAGCCGCAATTAAAAGTGACAATAGCTTGTGGGTTTGGGGACAAAACAGATATGGTCAATTTGGGGATCTGACCATGGGAAATGATAAGTTTGAAGAAAAATTCATGATTCAAACCGAACCGATCAAAATTATGGATAATGTCTCGTTTGTATCGGTTGGTGAAAGCAATATTGCGATCATAAAAACTGACGGGTCATTGTGGATAAGCGGTCTAAATTGTTACGGGCAAATAGGAATTGGAACAATATCAAATGCTGAACCTTTTACGAGAGTAATGGACGATGTTAAATTTGTAGGATTTGGAGATGGAAATGTTGTTGCTATTAAGAACGACAGAAGCCTATGGACGTGGGGTATAAATGCAGCTGCAACACTGGGAAATGGTCAAAATGGAAATTTGAATGAGTATCAAACATTTACTAACAAGATTTTGGATAACGTACTTGCGGTGAAATGTGCGGGCTTTTGGGGATTTCAAAATACTGTTGCGATTTTAGACGATAACTCGTTATATGCTTGGGGCGCTGACCAATACGGACAGGTCGGTTCATCGCAAAACGGAAATGGATCAGATGCGTGGAATCGAACAGCTCAGAACATTCCTTTGGAAGTCTTGAAGGATATTATGGACGTGAGCATAACACGTGTTTTTAATAATAACTACACCATTACATTTGCTCTGAATAAATATGGAGTTTTATATTCATGGGGATTAAATGATAACGGTCAAGTTGGGAATGGGACAAAAGATAATGTAAGTATCCCCTTTAAAGTGATGGAAAATGTTAGACAAGCAGCTGTTCAGGGCACCGTGGCTTGTTCCTTACAAAACGATGGTAGTTTATGGGTTTGGGGAAATTATATTGCTAACCAAGATGCTGTAACAACTCCGACTAAAATTTCGGAAGATATCAAATCGTTTTATATTACAAGGCAAAAAGACATATTTGTCGTGAAGAGTGATGGCCTATTATATCAGTACAAACCATCACAAAAAGCATTTCAGCGCGTCTTTGAATGAAAGAACGGGCGATTATTTGCATATAATGCAGAAATCGGAAAGGAAAAGGAGAGTCATATGAAGGTATTGATCATCAACGGCAGTCCCCGAAAGGATGGAAATACGTCCCGCCTTCTGCTGGAAGCTGAAGCGGTTTTTGAAAAAGAGAACGTCGATTTTGAGGAATTTCAAATCGGGAGCAAAGCGATCCGCGGTTGTATGGCGTGCGGCTACTGCTTAACCCACGACGGCTGTGTGATAGGGGATGAAGTCAACGAACTTGCCGCAAAGCTGAAAGCTGCGGACGGGCTTTTGATCGCTTCTCCCGTCTATTACGGTTCCGCCAACGGCAGTATGGTTTCTCTTCTGGATCGTCTGTTTTACAGCGGGCACGTGGATTGCCGGATGAAGGTCGGCGCCGCGTTCGCCATCGCTCGCCGGGGCGGCACCACGGCGACCTTTGACGAATTGAACAAATACTTCACCATCAATCAAATGCCAGTGGCTTCCGGCAGGTACTGGAACAACGGCTTCGGCAGGGAAGCCGGACAGATCGCAGGGGACGAGGAAGGCTTGCAGAACGCACGGGTCGTTGCGAGAAATATGGTTTTTCTGATGCGTTCCATCGCGCTCGGAAAAGAAAAGTACGGATTGCCGGAAAAAGAGGATATTACCTTCACCCACTTTATTCGGTAATAGATAAAAAACATCCGATCAATTTGGATCGGATGTTTTTTATCGGGATCAAACCTGCCGTGTATAATCGGGAAGAAGCTTGGGAGAAAGCGTCTTGCTTTCGATCCCCGCCGCTTTCAGCTCAGCGTCATACTTCTTGACGTGGTCAAGGGTGAGCTTGCCGACGGTAACGGTTTTGGCTTTCGCCCCCGCCTGCTGACCGGCATTGCGGCCGAAAACGATGACGTCGAGTAAGCTATTGCCCATCAGTCGGTTCCGCCCGTGGATGCCCCCCACAGCCTCACCGGCGACAAAGAGGTTCTCCACGTTGGTCTGACCGTCCACCGTGATTTCCAAACCGCCGTTTTGATAGTGGAGGGTGGGGTAGACGAGGATCGGCGTTTCCCGCATATCGATGCCGAACTTCTGATACATCCGAAGCATGGCGGGCAGCCGTTTTTCCAGCGTTCCTTTGCCGTGAATGGCGTCGATCATGGGCGTATCCAGCCAAACGGCTTTTCCGGCAGGAGTGGGAACGCCTTTGTTACGATCGGAACATTCCCGGATGATGGATGCCGCCGCAACGTCCCGTGTTTCCAGCGGGTGCATAAACACCTCACCGTCGGCGTTGATGAGCTTGGCGCCCATGGAACGAACTTTTTCAGTCACCAGCGCGCCGAAGATCTGCTTGGGAAAAGCAACGCCGGTGGGGTGGTACTGCAGCGTGTCTTGATAAAGCAGCTTCGCGCCGGCGCGGTAACCCAATACAAGTCCGTCGGCGGTCGCGCCGTAATGGTTGGAAGTGGGAAAGCCCTGATAATGCATCCGTCCGGCGCCGCCGGTGGCGATAATAACGGTCTTTGCGCGGGCGATCAATACTTCACCGGTCTCCATATTCTGGAGGACCGCGCCGCAGGCACGTCCCTTTTCATCGGTCAACAGCTCGATGGCGGCTGTGAAATCGATCACCGGGATCTTCCGGTTCAATACTTCATCCCGCAGTGTGCGCATGATTTCCGCGCCGGAATAATCCGCCGCCGCGTGCATCCGCTTCCGGGAGGTACCGCCGCCGTGGGTGGTGATCATCGTGCCGTCTTCTTCTTTGTCGAACTCTACGCCGAGATCGTTCAGCCACTGGATCGCGCCCGGGCCGTCCATAACGAGCTTTTTCACAAGCTCCTTCCGGTTTGCGTAATGACCGCCGCCCATTACGTCCAGATAATGCTGAGCGGGAGAGTCACCGGGCTTATCAGCCGCTTGAATGCCGCCTTCCGCCATCATGGTGTTGGCGTCGCCGATGCGGAGCTTGGTGACCATGATGACTTTTGCGCCCGCTTTATCGGCTTCGATCGCGGCGCTGGATCCGGCTCCGCCCCCTCCGATGATCAAAACGTCCGCGTCATAATCCACTTTGTTCAGGTCCGGATGTAGATCCAGGACTCTGGCGTGTCCTTCCAGCATCTCCGCCAGTTCCACGGGACACTTTTCTCCCTTATTGGGACCGGTTTTGATGGTGGTAAATCCGTCTTCCTTATAGTCGGGGTGATAGGCGCTGAGCAGTGCGTCTTTCTCTTCCGCCGTCATTCGCCGGGGTTCCAGGGCGATATTCGCCTCGCGAGAAGCCTCGACTTTTTTCATCGATTGGATCATTTCTTCCGTGAAAACCATGCGAACACCCCCTTATTTCTCAATATCACGATGGTTATAAAGCTCTTTGAGTTCCTCGATGGGTTTTGCCATAATGGCTTCCATCGCTTCGGAACAAAGCCCGTCCTGAATCTCTTTCACACGTTCGGTGAGGTGCTTGGATTCGGGCGCAATGTATTTGCCGTTTAAGCGGCGCGCCAGCATTGCCACCTGAGGATGGGAGATCCCCGCGGGACAACGGCTGGAGCAAATGCCGCACATCACGCAGTCAAAACTGAGGGCGGCGCACTTGTCGAATTCACCTCTTTGAGCGTAAGCGATGTACTGCATGACGTTCAGCCCCTGGGAACAGGCTTTGGTGCAGGCGTTGCATCCCACGCAGGAGTAGATCTCGGGATAAAGCTGCATCATGATCTGCTCGTCCGGCTTCACTTTTTCGATGTCGTAGACTTCCTTGATCAGCGGGAAGAAGGGAAGCGTGGCAACGTACATACCGTCTTCCACCTTGGTGGAACAGGCAAGCGCCGCGTGCAGTTCCCGGTCACCCTTGATGCGGTACACGGTCGCGCAGGCGCCGCAGAATCCGTTTCGGCATCCCACGCCGCGCACCAGCTTGTATCCGGCATATTCCATTGCCTCCATGATCGTCAGATCGGAGGGAACCTCATATTTTTTTCCGTACAGGAAGACGTTTACCATATCAGCCATATTCAAAACCTCCAATCGGATCAGTATTCATCCGGTAATTCGGACAGCTCGTCAAAACGGAATACGGGACCGTCTTTGCAAACGTACTTATCACCGATGTTGCAGCGACCGCATTTGCCCAATCCGCATTTCATACGAAGCTCCATCGTGGTGTAGATCTGTTCCTTTGTAAAGCCGAGCTTGGTCAAGGCCTGTAAAACGAATTTGATCATAATGGGCGGACCGCAAACCAATACGGTTTTGTGCGGATCAAAACCCAACTCCTCCACGTAGGTCGGTACGAAGGCGACGTGACCGTCCCATCCTTCCTGAGGGCGGTCGATGGTCAGATGCACGTCAACGCGATTCTTCGGATCCATCCAAACGTTTTGGATCTGGTCGATGTCCAACAGATCGTCTTTGGATCGAGAGCCGTAGACCACGTCAACTTGTCCGTATTTGTCACGGTTGGCAAGGACGTAATCAATGACACTGTGCAGGGGCGCAAGACCTACGCCGCCGGCGATAAAGAGGAGATCTTTACCCAGCAGCTCCCCCTCCACCGGAAAATGCTTGCCAAAGGGACCGCGGATGAGGATCTGCTGTCCCACGTCCATTGCGTGGAGACACTCGGTCAGGTGTCCGCACTTTTTAATGGAGAATTCCTGATACTCCTGCACCGTTGGAGAAGAGGTAATGGAAAACATGGCTTCTCCGACGCCGGGAATAGAGATCATGGCGCATTGACCGGGCATATGGTCAAAGCATTTTCCCCCTTCCGGCTTTTCCACGCGGAAGGTTTTAATATCCGGTGTGTCCCGCCGGATCTGGGTGACAACGCCGACCATAGGGATCAGATTATCAGTTGTCATTCCGGTCACCTCCCAGGGCTTTTATGACTTTTACAATGTTGAGATTCTGCGGGCACTTTACCAGGCATCTTCCGCAACCCACACAGGAGTACGTTCCGTCGTTGTTGGAAGGGAAGTAAACCAGCTTGTGCATAAAACGCTGGCGAAACCGCTCCACTTGCGTGGGACGGTTTGTGCCGTGAGCCATTAAAGTGAAATCGGAATACATACAGCTGTCCCAGCAGCGGTAGCGTTGAACGCCTCTCCCGGTGTCATAGTCCCGAATGTCGTAGCATTGACAGGTGGGACAGACGAAGGTGCAAGTGCCGCAGCCCAGGCAGGCTTCCGACAGGTCAGCCCATTTGGAGGAAGAGAACTTCTCCATCAGGTGATCGCCGTCAAATCCGTTAAGATCCAAATGTGCAAAGGGGAGCTTTTCCAGGATCTCGCGCGTCTTGTTTTGCTGAGCGGCAACGGGTTCGTCGTTTGCGTCCTCCAAGGAAGCGATCAGGGCTTCGCCTTTTTCCGTATTACCGGTGAGGTAAAGCGTACCATCCACGATCCAGCTTGTAACGTCCCCTTTGGGGTTCGTGGGATCAACGCCGAAATTGGTACAGAAGCAATTCTCATCGGGACGAGAGCAGGCGAGGGTCACGATGGTGGCGTGTTTTCTGCGGGCGGCGTAAAACGGATCAAAGGGATCGGAAAGGAAAACGCGATCCAGGATCTCAAAACTCTTCTCGTCGCAGCCTCTTACGCCAATCAGAATGAAATCTTCCTCTTCGAGAGGAACCGTTTCCACCGAGATGGACTTGCCCTCGGATCTGAAGTTCATCATATTTTCCACTTGCGGGAAAAACGCGTCTTTGGCGGATTTCACGGTTCGCAGTGTTTCCAGCGACACTTCCGCTCCCGGAGCGTAGACACCGAAATTCACCTGGTCGGTTTGCTTGATGGGAAGAATGATCCGCTGTGTTTCGGACAGAGTCGTCAACCATTCATCGAGTTTTGAAAGAAGAAGCTTTTTCATCCGTTATTCCCCCTTTCATGAACGATGGAAGGCTCGCTGTCCTCCTGAGTGTAATCGATAAGAGGATGTCTTTGACCGGCGCATTCACCGGCTTGATACGTTCCGTATAATTCATTGATATCGGAAATGAATTTGCGATTCAACAGGTGCAGGGGAATGCCCTGGGGACAAACACGGCTGCATTCGCCGCAATCCGTACAGCGACCGGCGACGTGGTAGGCGCGAATGATGTGGAAGAGGTTTTCTTCAAATTCATTCGCGGCGGCTTTATTCTGAACGCCGGTATTGGGATTGTCGAATACGCATTTGACGCAGGAGCAGGCGGGACAAACGTTTCGGCAGGCGTTGCAGCGAATACATTTGGAAAGTTCTTTTCTCCAGAAAGAGAACCGCTCGTCCGGGGTCATTTGCTCAAGTTTTTTGACCATCTCAAACCGATCGGAGCCTTCGGAGGTATCCTCGCTTTCTCCGACGGTCTCATCAGCGATGCGATGCTCTTTTCCCTTACAAAACAGGCACTTGCCCAGAAGGACGTCTTTTCGGTCAAGCGTCGTATCGCCGTAAAGGGTGTGAACGGTGATCTTATCGCCGTTTTCATCCACGCCGGTAATGCCGCTCACCCCTTTGGCACGGATCTTGTCAACGTCGATCTTTCCCTTGCATCCCACGCCGATCACGTAGACCTTGTCCCGATCGATACGGTGTTCCGTGATCAGTTGATTCAAAGAATAACTGTCGCAGGGCTTGATCAGTGCCAGGATCTTGTTTTCGATCTTCGGCATCTCTTTGATGAGGTATTTGGAAAGGTTGGGACCGCAGAACGAGTCGTAAACCATTTCCCCCAATTCATCTTTTGTCAAGATGGCTGGTTCGGTGTCGTAAAAGAACTCACCCCGCTTCCAGGCAAGCACTTGATCGGCGACGCCTTTGTCCATCAAGGCGCGGATGCGTTCCATCAGTTCTCTTTGCATCGCAGATCCTCCAGTTTTACATTTTCACCAAGCGCATAAATGGTTTTGGCAAAGTCGTTCATTGTTTCCGCAAACTTTGCGCCTTCCGCGGCGGAGACCCATTCGACCCGGGTGCGCCTGCTGTCGATGCCCAAATACGAGAGCATCCCGAACAAAGCGGTCATCCTGCGGCGGGCGTAGTAGTTGCCGGTGGAGTAGTGACAGTCACCGGGGTGACAGCCGCACAGGATCACGCCGTCCGCTCCCCGTTGAAACGCCCGAAGGATGAACAGTGGATTCAAACGGCAGGAGCAGGGGATCCGGATGATCTTCACGTCCGCCGGATAAGAGAGACGGCTGGAGCCTGCCAGATCCGCACCGGCGTAACTGCACCAGTTACAGCAGAATGCGACGATCTTCGGCTTCCATTCTTGATTCATCGGCATATCGCGTCAACCTCCTCCATAATTTGATTGTTGGAAAATCCCTTCAGATCCATGGCGGTGGAGGGGCAGGTCACGGTGCAGGCGCCGCATCCCTGGCAAATGGCTTCGTTTACCACGGCGATGCGCTTGGTCCCGCGGAATTCAGGGCCGCGCACTTCCTTGTCTTCGTACGTGATCGCGCCGTAGGGACAAACCTTCTCGCACTGGGAGCATCCGTTGCACAACAGTTCGTTTGCGTGAGCCACGCAAGGATTGCCCACCAGCTCCTTTTTAGACAAAAGACCGATGACCTTGCTGGCGGCGGCGCCCGCCTGGGCGACGGTTTCGGGAATATCCTTGGGTCCCTGGCATACGCCGGAAAGGAATATACCTGCCGTAGGCGACTCCACGGGACGGAGCTTGGGATGGGCTTCCGTAAAGAAGTCGTTGGTGTCCATAGAGGCGGTGAGCATCGTGCCGATGGATCGTGCCGTAGGATCCGGCTCAATGGCGGTGGCGAGGACGACCAGATCCGCGTCGATGTGGACCTGTTCGTTGGAAATCAAGTCGCTGCCCTGCACGTGGAGCTTCTTGCCTTCCACGCTTACCTTGCCGACCATACCCTTGATATAGTCGACCCCGTATTGTTCGGCTGCGCGGCGGTAAAACTCATCAAAGTTCTTTCCGGGGGTACGCACGTCGATATAAAAGACGTGTACGTTGGTATCCGGATATTTTTCCCGGATCAGCATAGCGTGCTTGGCTGTGTACATGCAGCAGATCTTAGAGCAGTATTCCTTGCCTTTTGCCGCGTCCTTGGAACAGCGGCTTCCCACGCATTGGATAAAGACGATCTCCTTGGGATGCTCTCCGTCGGAGGGGCGAAGCAGGACACCGCCTGTGGGACCGGCGGCGTTCATCAACCGCTCCAGCTCCAGGCTGGTGACCACATCCTTGGACTGGGTGTAGGCATATTCGTCAAAGGCGGAAGCGTCGATGGGACGGAATCCGGTGGCAACGATGATGGCGCCGTATTTCCGCTCCAGGATCTCTTCTTTTTGCTCAAAGTTAATGGCTCCCGCAGAGCAGTTTTTCTGACAGATGCCGCATTTTCCGGTCTTGAAGTGCAAGCAATTCTCTGTGTCGATGACCGCCACGTTGGGGATCGCCTGAGCAAAGGGGATATAGACGGCGCCCCGTGTGTTCAATCCCATATTGAAAGCGTTGAGTCCCTTACGGGAAGGACATTTCTCGGTGCAGATGCCGCACCCGGTACATTTAGTTTCATCTACGTAGCGGGCTTTCTTTTTGATGCGCGCCGTAAAGTTCCCTACGAAGCCCGATACGTTTTCCAGTTCCGCGTAGGTAATGAGATGGATGTTTTCATGCTGGTTGGCTTCCACCATTTTCGGGGTCAGGATGCAGGCGGAACAGTCCAGCGTGGGGAAGGTCTTATCCAGCTGCGCCATACGGCCGCCGATGGTGGGAGATTTCTCGACAATGTCCACTTCATACCCGGCGTCCGCGACGTCCAGAGCGGTCTGGATGCCGGCGATGCCGCCGCCGATGACGAGCGCGCGCTTGGTGACGGGGGTGGTGCCCGCGGTCAGGGGCGCGTTCTTTTTCACCTTTGCGATCGCCGCACGGGCAAGCACCATGGCTTTTTGCGTCCCTTCCTCCATATCCTTATGGATCCAGGAACATTGTTCACGAATGTTTGCGATCTCCACCATATAAGGGTTAAGTCCCGCAGACAGAGCGGTTTTGCGGAACGTCGCTTCGTGCATACGAGGAGAGCAGGAGCAGACGACGACGCCGTCCAACTTATAATCCCGAATGGCGTCTTTTATCAGGTTTTGCCCGTTTTCGGAGCACATGTACTGATAGTCGGTGCTATATACAACGCCGGGTTCGGAACGCATAGCGTTCGCAACGGCTTTCACATCCACCGTTGCGGCGATGTTGCTTCCGCACCAGCACACAAATACGCCGATTTTCTGCATATCGCGCGTACCTCCTTACTTTTTGTATTTGCGCATGGAAGAAACAATGGCCTGCTGAGGAAGCTCCTCGTCAAGCAGGGCGGGAACGTCGTTTTCCGTCATATGGTTCTTTCCCTGCTGACGGATGACCGCAAGCCGTACGGCTTCGATGAGTTTTGCCGGCTCCACGTTGCGGGGACAGCGTTCCAGGCAGGCAAAACAACTCAGGCATTTGTAGATGGATTGGGAAGCCATCAACTTTTCGATCTGACCGTGTTCCACCATATAGACGAACTGATGAGGATGATAATCCATTTCGTCGTATGCGGGACAGGTGCCGGAGCATTTGCCGCATTTCATGCATTTTTTCGGTTGAACATTGCAGATCCGGAGGATCTCTTCCTTTGTGATCTTATCAGACATTGTCTTTTGCCTCCTCCAAACCCAGCGCCCGGTATAACAGCTCGGTGAAGTATTTCACAGGCAGTTTGTTTTCTTTGCCGTTGACGTCCAGATTATACATACATAGAGGACAGGCGGTGATGATCAATTCAGCGCCTGCTTTCCGTGCAGAGTCGTGGATCTTTTCGACCCGATCCTGTGCGGCGCCCTTATCTTCCATTGCCATATAGCCGCCGCAGCATTCGTTTCGCTGGGAGTAGATTACCGGCTCTGCTCCGATGGCACGAATGAAATCTTCTATAATGGAGGGGTTTTCCGGATCGTCAAACGACATGACGCCGGAGGGGCGAAGAAGAAGACAGCCGTAGTACGCGGCGATCTTTGTACCCTTCATGGGGTTCTTGACCGCCTTTTTCAGCGTATCAAAGCCAACCTCGTCACGGAGCATTTCCAGATAATGCAAAACTTTTGTTTCCCCTTGATAGGGCGTATCAAGCTCCAGGTAATTGTTGACCTTCGTGCGAATGTCTGCGTTCGTTGCAAGGTCGTGATTTACGCGCTTGATCACGTGATGACAAGCGGAACAAAGCGTCAGAAGAGGCTGCCCTTTTTCTTTGGCGGCATTCAGTGCGCGAACGGAGGAAAGACGGGTGGCAATTTCGTCGGAAGCCTGCGGATATACGGCGCCGCAGCATTGCCATTCTTCGATCTCTTCCAGCTCAACGCCTAAAGCGGCGGCGGACAAACGGCCGTACCGATCCAGATCCTTCGCCTTATTCTTCAGGGTACATCCGGGAAAATAACTGTACGTCATGGTCAAACCTTTCCTTGCCGGTTTATTTGGATCAAACCATCTGTTCGGGATGGAACACTTCGTCAAACTTTTCTGCGGTCAAGAAGCCAAGTGCGACGCAAGCTTCTTTCAAAGACACGTTGTCCTTAAAGGCTTTCTTCACCGTTTTAGCGGCGTTCTCATACCCGATGTAGGGATTAAGAGCGGTGGCGAGCATCAAACTGTTGTGAAGATTGTGCGCCATTTTTTCCCGATTTGCTTTCAAACCTTCCACGCAATGAATGTTGAAGGAATGCATAGACTCGGCGAGAAGACGGGCAGACTGCAGGAAGTTGTACGCCGCGACCGGCATAAAGACGTTCAATTCAAAGTTGCCCTGGCTTGCCGCCATACCCACCGCGGTATCGTTGCCCATGACCTGTACGGCAACCATGGTAACGGCTTCGCATTGAGTGGGATTGACTTTGCCCGGCATAATGGAGGAGCCGGGCTCGTTTTCGGGAATGGTGATCTCTCCCAAGCCGTCTCTGGGGCCGGAGGCAAGCCACCGGACGTCGTTGGCGATCTTCATCAGATCAGCCGCAAGGGCTTTCAAGGCGCCGTGGGCGAAGACGATCTCGTCCTTGCTGGTCAGCGCGTGAAACTTGTTCTCGGCAGTGCGGAAATCCTTGCCGGTGAGTTCGGCGACTTTTTCCGCGACCAAGACGTCAAAACCTTTAGGAGCGTTTAAGCCGGTTCCCACGGCGGTGCCGCCGAGAGCAAGCTCTTTGAGAGGGGAGAGGGAAAGCTTGATCAATTCCGCGTCTCTTTCCAGGCTGGAACGCCACCCCGAGATCTCCTGGGAGAAGCTGATGGGCACAGCGTCCTGCAGATGCGTGCGGCCGGATTTTACAACACCTTCATTCTCTTTTTCCAGGCGTTTAAAGGTGGAAACAAGTTCGTTTACCGCAGGCAGGACCTTGTCTTCCAGGGAGGTTACGGCGGCGATATGCATAGCGGTCGGGAATGTGTCGTTGGAGGATTGAGACATATTTACGTCATCGTTCGGGTGCGTGAGTTTTTCCCCCGCCAGCTGATTGGCGCGGTTGGAAATCACCTCGTTGGCGTTCATATTGCTCTGTGTACCGGAGCCGGTTTGCCAGACAACAAGAGGGAAGTGGTCGTTCAAAGAACCGCTGATCACCTCATCGCAGGCCTTTGTGATCACGTCTTTTTTGGCAGCGGTCATTTTCTCCGGCTTCAATTGTGCGTTGGCGGCAGCGGCGGCGCGTTTCAAGATGCCGAAAGCGTGTATGATCTCCGCCGGCATCGTTTCAATTCCGACGCCGATGGGAAAATTCTCGTGGCTTCTCTGCGTTTGTGCGCCCCAAAGCTTCTCGGCGGGGACTTTGACTTCGCCCATGGAGTCGTGTTCGATCCTGTATTCAGACATGTCCGTTCCTCCTAAACGTATACGTTGACAAGGTTATACCTTTTTATCAAGCCTCATCATACATAATTTAATGAAAAAAGTCAATTGAAAAACTTAAGAAACGAAATAGTTACAAGAAAAGGGTAGAAACTCAAAAAAAAGTACCATAAAAACAGGGATTTTCGTATTTTTAATTTGGCTATGTCGGGAAAAATCCTTTTTATGGTTGCAAAGAAAAATGAATTATGGTAAACTACTATCTGTAGTATTTTATACGTAGTAATATATGAAACGTGAAAAGAGGGCGAAAGTCGGAATGCAGCAAACCAATCAGCGCTCCGGGTTGATCCATAAGATCGAGGGCGCGTCCCTTGTCCGAGCGATCCGGGACGGACTTTCCAATATGATCCCTGTTCTGATCATCGGCGCCTTTGCCCTGATCCTGAATACTTTGCCAATCGCCGCATACCAGAGCTTTATCCAAAACTTTTTGGGCGGATTTCTTTCTTTGCTCTTCAATATGGTAAACAGCGCCACCTTCGGCGTTCTTTCGGTCTATTTGACTTTTTCCATCAGCCGTTCTTTTATGAAGATCAAAGCGGACCGAAATGTGGTCAGCGGAGGCGCTGTATTTGCGTCCTTGATCTCCTTCTTCATTCTTTCCGGCACCAATCTGGATCAGTTCGGGAAGGACGACCTCGGACCCAAGTCCATGTTTCTCGCCATTTTGACCGGGCTTGGGGCGTCGTGGATCTACCTGTCTCTCAGTCGTGTTTTCAGCAAGTCATCCATTCAGTTGTTTTCCGAAGGAGCCAACCGGGATTTCAACCGGATGTTATCGACGCTGGCGCCGATCGCCATCACCGCCGTCTTCTTCGCCCTTTTGAACGGTGCTGTGATCCGGTTGTTCCACGTGGATTCTTTTCGGGAATTGATCGCCGACTTTTTCAATTTCTTATTTTCTTTCGGCGCCAACGGCTTTTTCAAAGGTTTGTTCTTCGTTCTTCTCTCGTCTGTCCTGTGGTTTTTCGGCATTCACGGGAGCGATACGCTGGAAGACGTTATGCAAAAGTATTTTGTTCCGGGTCTCACCGCCAATCAGGCCGCCGTTGCCGCTGGAGAACAACCTTCACAGATCCTTACCAAGGAATTCTTTGACTGCTTCGTGCTGATCGGCGGATGCGGTACGACCCTTTGCCTATTGATCGCCATTCTTCTGTTTTCCAAAAATCATGCCCGGAAGCGTCTGGGCTTTACCGCGGCGTTTCCCATGCTTTTCAACATCAATGAATTGATGGTTTTCGGTTTGCCCATCATTTTGAACCCCGTTATGCTGATCCCATTCCTGGCAGTGCCGGTGATCAGTTATTCCGTTTCCTACCTTGCCGTATCTCTCGGCATCGTTCCTATGGTCACCCATTCCGTGGAGTGGACGACTCCCATTATCCTCGGGGGCTTCAGAGCCACCGGTTCTGTGTCGGGGGCTCTTCTTCAAATCGTTTTGCTGGTCATCGGCGTTTTGGTGTATTTTCCCTTCGTTCGTCTGCTGGATAACCATACGGAGCAGAGGACCATCGGCGAATATAAGGAATTTATGGACTTCTTCCGGAAGAACGAACAGGAACTTGCGGGCGTGAGCCTTTTGGATCGCGGGGATATTTACGGCGATTTTGCGAAAGGTCTCTGCGCCGATCTCAAGCACCGGCTGACTGAAAATATTGTTATGGCGTACCAGCCTCAGTATCATTATGACGGTCATTGCATCGGCGTCGAAGCACTTTTGCGGTGGCGTCATCCCGTTCACGGCATTCTCTATCCGCCGCTTGTGATCAAACTTGCGGAAGAAGGCGGCTTTTTGGCGGATCTGGAGGAGGAAGTTCTGCTCCGCGCTCTGCGGGACAGACCCAGGCTATTGGAAAGATTCGGAAAGGATATCAAGCTTTCCGTCAACGTGACGGGAACCACCGTCATGACCAAGCGATATTTGCAGTTCTGCCGTCAGATCAATGAGAAGGATCCTTTCGCCGGCAAAAATATCTGCATTGAGGTAACGGAACAGGCGGCTCTCGCTTTCAGCGCTGATACGGACGCCATTTTGCGTGAATTACACAATATGGGCGTTTTGCTTGCCATTGACGACTTTTCCATGGGGCAGACCTCTATCCATTATTTGAAGGATAATTTGTTTCAGATCATCAAGCTGGACGGATCTTTGGTCAGAGGCATTTTCGATCATCAGTATTCCCGGGAGATCATTTCTTCTCTGGTGTCCCTCGCTTCCTCCATTGATTTGATGGTGCTTGCGGAATTTGTGGAGACCAACGAGCAAAAAGAAGCGCTCCACGAAATGGGCTGCGACTGTTATCAGGGTTACTTGTATTCCCCCGCCGTTTTTTTGGACGACCCCAAGCAGACACGGTAGGAGGATGATCCTTTGAAGCGGCAAAACGTGATTTATTACCGAGATGAAGCGAACGATGAGTTTTCCACTGCCACGATCCGGGCACGTAAGATCGACGAGACTTATCGGTACGAAAGAAAAGGGATCTTCGCATCCTTCCTACGGTTCTTCTGGGTTCGGATCATTTGGACGCTGCCTGCGTTCCTGTATGTAAAACTCGTTTTGCATCAGCGTACCCGAGGCGGTGAAAAACTCAAGCCTTTTCGTAAAACCGGACTGTTTTTATACGGAAACCATACCCAGCAGATCGGGGATCCTTTCACCCCCAATGTGTTCTGCTTTCCCCGGAAAGTATCGTTCCTCGTTCACGCCAACAACGTATCAATCCCCTTTTTAGGGCGGATCACCCCCTATCTCGGAGCCATTCCTTTGCCGGATACCCTTGCGGCATATAAGAGCTTTTCCGCTTGCATCACCGCTCGTATTTCCTCCGGGCATGCTGTCGTGATCTATCCGGAAGCGCATATATGGCCCTATTACACAAAGATACGGCCGTTTCCGGACGCCTCTTTTGAATATCCCGCAAAGTTGAATGTCCCGGTTTTTTGCTTCGTGAATACCTATCGGAAACACGGCAAACGGAAAAAACCGGATATGGAAACCTGGTTGGAAGGACCTTTCTATCCGGATATGTCCCTCCCTCTTCGGCAAAGGAGGGCGAAACTCAAAGAAGAAGTTGCCGCAAAAATGGCTGAATTTGCTTCACGGTCGGACGTGGAATATATTCGATACATAAAAGATGAAAGTGTGAAACAGTAAATGATCAATGTCTTATTTTGCGGGAACGACGGAGTTTTTGATGGTTTCTTGACAGGCGCGCTGTCGCTCATGAAGCGCTCGGATCGCCGCGAGCCTTTTCATTTTATGATCTTTACTATGGACGTGACGCGGCTTGATCCCCGTTTTACGCCGCTCTCTTCCGATCACGCCGCTCTTTTCCGTAAGGTGATCGAAGGGTATCACCCGGATAATTTCCTGACCGTCTATGACGTCAGCGACCTTTATGACGCGCAATTCAAAGGCTGCCCTAACGAAGGAGCATATTGTTCGCCGTATACCCTGATCCGGCTGCTTGCGGATCTGGTGGATGGGATCCCCGATAAATTCTTGTACCTGGACGCCGACGTTTTGTTTAACCGGGACGTGCATCTGCTGTACGATACGGACCTTACCGGATATGAGTACGCCGCAGGTCGTGACCATTACGGCAAGTATCTCATCTATCCCAATTACATTAACGCAGGCGTTCTGCTCTTCAATATGCGTGAAGCGAGAAAGAGTGGGTTGTTTGGCAAGGCGAGGGAAGAACTTCGGAAAAAGAAACTCCTTTTTGCCGACCAAAGCGCGCTGATCCGCGCAACGACGAAACGAAAGGTCTTGCCCCAGCGCTTCAACGACCAGAAATTCTTGCATAAGCACACGGTTGTTCGCCACTTTTCCAAGCGTTTGTTCTGGCTTCCTTATCCCCATACGGAAAACATCAAGCAGTGGCAGGTGGAAAAGGTGCATCGTGTTTTCCGCTATCACGCGTTTGATGATATTTTGAACGAGTACCTGCAGATCACGGGTAACAAAGATGACTGTAAAATCAAGGAGGAATAATAATGCCGAAGAGCATCGTTCCGATCTTTTATGCTTGCGACGAGCATTTCATCAAATTTACGATGGTTTCCATGCGCTCGCTGATTGACCATACCTCACCTGACAGACGGTATACCATTTATATTCTGCACGCCGGCGTTAGTGAGACGATGAAGCATCACGCGCTGGATATGGCGACGAAGAACGTCAACGTCGTTTTTGTGGACGTTTCCGAGAATATTTATTCCCTGGCGGATAAGATGCCCGTGCGGGACTACTATTCCAAATCCACCTATTACCGCATGTATATTGCGGATATGTTTCCGGATTTCGATAAAGCCATCTATATCGACGGGGATACCATCGTTCAAGGGGACCTTGCCGAGCTTTTTGACACCGATATCGGGGATAAGTTGCTTGGCGCCTGCCACGAGCAGGCGATGGTGCAGACGGATAATTACGGGGAATATGCCGAGCAGGTCGTGGGGGTTTCCCGCTATAATTTCTTTAACGCCGGTTTACTTCTCTTGAATTGTAAAATGGCGCGGGAAAAGAACATTTTGACCAAATTCGGAGAGTGTCTGCAGGATTATGATTTTGTAGTCACCCAGGATGAGGATTATCTCAACCTTCTTTGCAAGGATCGCGTGTATTGGCTGGATCAGCGTTGGAACACGGAAGTCTACGGCGAGATCCCGTATCCCATCGAGGAAGCGAAAGTCATTCACTACATTATGGTCAATAAGCCATGGCATTATCGGGATTGTAAATTCGGCGACATCTTTTGGAAGTACGCCGAAAAGACCAGCCTTTATGAAGAAATCCTCGCCGTTCTTGAGGATTATACGGATGACCAACG
Organism: uncultured Clostridia bacterium; assembly: GCA_946645685.1. Classification (GTDB taxonomy): domain Bacteria; phylum Bacillota; class Clostridia; order Oscillospirales; family SIG627; genus RGIG5579. Next base: position 17,301 of record CAMPCJ010000014.1, read on the forward strand.
CCGCCGCGACGAGCAGGCGATGGATAATTTGATGGCTTTGGCTCAAACGGAAAAAGAGCGGGACGATAATTTTCAGAAACGGCTCAATAATACCGTCCGCGCCAAGGATCGGGTGGAGATCCTGGAAAAGATCGCCCGGTACGAAAGGGAAGGGCGCTTTACGGAGGATGTGGAGGACGACCCGCCTTCCCGGACTTTGATGCCGGATGAGATCAATTACACCGGGAGAGGGATCAGCAAACGGGTGAAAACGAAGCTGGCTTTCACGGTTGCCAGACGCTTTGTCAATTCGTTGATCGAAGATAAAAAACTGATCATCAAAGAGATCCGCGGCATTGAAAACTTCAAAAATCTTCAAAGCGGCGCCGTCGTTACCTGCAATCATTTTAACGCTTTCGACAGTTTTGCCATACAGATGGCATACGAAAAGGCGGAGCAGCCGAAGCGCAGGTTTTATCGCGTTATCCGCGAAGGAAATTATACCTCGTTCCCCGGTTTTTACGGATTCTTGATGCGTAACTGCAACACCCTGCCTCTGTCCTCCAACATCATCACGATGAAAAAATTTATGTTGGCGGTGGACGAACTTCTTAAGGAAGGACACTTTGTTCTGGTATATCCGGAACAGTCCATGTGGTGGAACTATCGAAAGCCGAAGCCTTTGCAGACCGGCGCCTACATCTTTGCTTATCGAAACACAGTACCCGTGCTTCCGTGCTTTATCACCATGCAGGATTCTGACGTCATCGGAGATGACGGCTTTCCCGTGCAGGAGTATACGATCCACGTCGGAGAGCCGATCTGGCCCGACCGTTCAAAGCCCTATCGCGCTTGCGTTCGGGATATGATGGATCGGAATTTCGCGCTGTGGAAAGAGATCTATGAAAGAGAGTATCAAATGCCTCTGGTGTATGATACGGAGGAAACGGAAAATCAGGAGTCCTGATTGCATAAAAAAAGAGCTTTCGTTTTGACGAAAGCTCTTTTTTTATGCTTCAAAGCGTGGTAATCAGCAACTCCATCGTGCCGTTCAGAGAAACGTTGCCGCAGAGATCCGGCAGGAAAAATGAATCGCCTTTTCGGATCTGTTCCGATCCGATCGTACCTTCTCCGGAAATGCAAATGACGGAAGTAAAAGGAGAGGTGGCTTTGATTTGACCCTTGCCCTGAACGGAAAGCCGATCCACCCGGAACAAGGAACAGTTTGCCAGGGTATTCGGTCCGGGTTTCCCTTTTTCGTACCGCAGGGCTTCGATCTCATTTTGGCTGAAATCCCGTATGACGTTCATTGCCTGATCGACGTGAAGCTCCCGGGGTTTTCCGTTTTGTAATCGGTCGTAATCATAGACCCGATACGTCACGTTGGAATTCTGCTGGATCTCCGCGATCAGGATGCCATTTCCGATGGCGTGAACCAGTCCCTGGGGAATAAAGAACACGTCGCCGGGATGAACGGAAACAAAGTTCAAGAGATCTTCCGTGGTATGCTCGGCAAGGGCTTTGCGAAAGATTTTCTCATCGAAAGGATCTTTCAGTCCGTAAACAAGCTTTGCTCCCGGCTTACAATCCAGGATCACCCACATCTCCGTTTTAACGGGGTGAACTTGTATGGAAAGCCGGTCGCAGGCGTCGATGAGCTTGATCATCACGGGAAAATCCTCTTCGCTTCCCAGAAATTCGGAAAGTTTCTTTCCGGCGAGGGGACCGTTTTCGATGGTATTGATCCCTTCCGGATGGACGGCAAGCTCCCAGGCTTCGGCAATTTTTCCTTCGGGTTTATGGAATTCTTTTCCCAGTTTGGTCCCGCCCCAAATAATATCTTTCAGGACGGCGTTCAGTTTCATGGGATACGCCTGCATCGATTTACTCCTTCGCAAGAATGTTCGGTTCGGTTGTCAAAAGCCAACGAGCGCCGCCTTTCAGGTGCGCCAGATCCAGATCCTTTGCTTCCTCGATCAAATGCAGTGTTGAAACCCTCTTCAGTCCCTCTTTCAAGGCGGGCCCGAAAACGGAAAAGGACTTGGATATCTGGCCGCCGAGATATAACGCTTCCGTTCCCAGCTCCGTGAGAATGGGAGCAAGGATCTCGGAAAGGTTTTCCCCTATTTCATAATAGACCTGATAAGCGATCGGGTCCGTTCCCGATTCCGCCAGATCGCCGATGGTTTTCGCGCTGTCGATCTTACGACTTGACAGTTCGTTATATCGCGTCGGGATCGCCCGGGCGGAAATAAAGTCCTCCGCCGTTTTATCGCGGAATGGCATTTTGTAGATGGAGTAGGCGGGACCGCCCGCTTCCGTTTCGAGCACCGATCCATCCTTCATGACGGCAAAGCCAAGCCCTGTTCCGATCATGACGCCGGCACAGTTTCTTATCTCGGGGTGCGCCGCAGACGCGCCGCTCAAAAAAGCGGAACTGTCGTGAAGAAATCTGACGGGCACCTCACCCAGTACTTCACGAAACCAGGGGAAAAGCGGCACGCCGAACAGGGAGGTGTACTTGTGCTCCATCCGGCTTATGCCGGCGGAAAAATCAAAAGGTCCCGGAATATCGGCGGCAACCGCCGACAAAACAATATCGAGCGATTCCGCCTTTTCCAGCATTCGTTTCAGAAGCGACTGATAGGAGGACTTAATGGCGGCAAGATCGCCGTTGGAATCGACTCTTTCCCGGTCGAAGGTGCCGGGAAGGGGAAGCCCCTCCCGGTCACACAGACAGCTTTTCAGGAACGTGCCGCCGATATCAAGCGCTAAAATGCAGCGAGTCATCTTTTCAACATGGTTTTGTGGATGGTAGTCCAGGTCTCGGGCTTGTTGTTGATGATCTCGTATTCGCCGAAGCTTGCCGGCACCACGATGATGTCCAGATACTTCATATCAAACTTCAAGTCGGGATCCCTCTTGGAGCGTACCGTAACGTCTTCGCCGTCCACGAGAGCAAGCACGTGGAAATCACCATTGGTGTTATCGGTCATATAATTTCCGAAGATGAGGTTGCGCAGGGAGAAGTACAGCTTATCGCACTCGCCGACCACCACTTCTTTGGCGTCGCCTTCTTCACGGATCACACGGTAACCACCCTGGACAAGGTTCTTTTCCACATAGTCCTGCGTCATCCCTCGGTTCAGGTTGATGTCGCCGAAGTAGGTGTGGATGGGACGGGGTTTGCCGTCCAGATCCTTACGCAGATAGTCATACATCTTATAGGTGTAGGAGCCGACGGTCAGGGAACCGATTTCCAGGATCAGCTGGTTCTTACCGGATCCGTGAATGGTGCCGGCAGGGATCATAACTTGAATACCGGGCTTGGATTCCACGCTGTAAATGTACTTCTGATAATCAACGGGCTGATAATCCTTTTCAGAGCGCTTGACCTCGCGGATGAATTCTTCCGGATCGGCACCGCGGTTAAAGCCCAGGTAAGTTCTCGCCCGCTGAGCGGTGGCGACGATATAGTAGCTCTCGTCCTGACGACCGGGCTCGTTGTGATTTTTCGTGACGAATTCTTCACCGGGGTGGAGCTGAATGGACATGTTGCCGGAGGAATGGTAGGTATCGTCATAGTTGAAACGAATGGGGAAGAAGCCGTGAAAGTCTTTCAGGCACTGTTCGCCCATCAGCTTTTTGCCTTCAGCGGCGACGAGAACGTAGTAGGGGAATTCAAATTCCAAACCATCCATGATCAAAACGGTGCTGACTTCCATGGGGATCAAATCGAAGATCCAGGCGCAGTTCTTCATTTCCTTCGGGAGATGGCGCTCCTTCATGGTGAAGTAACCGCCCCAAACGCCCTCCAGATAGACAGGACGCTGGCGCAGAGGATAATCCAAAGCGCGGGAGACCAGCGCGTGAAGCACGTCGCCGGGAAGGATCTTGAGATTGGCGGGATCGTCGCCGCAGATATAATAGTCCAGCCCGTTGTTTGCCATCAGTTTGTTACGCAGGGTAAGGCCGATCTCGAAGTCCACGTAATAGCAGCGGCGCATCGTAACTTTAAAGGGGAGATCGCAATCGTTCCCGAAGTTGCGGTATCCGCCCGCTTTGATGTTCAGAACGGCTTTTTTGGGGGTCACGTCCGTGTAGATCTTTACATCGATCAGGTCGTAAAGCGGCTCGGAAAGGGCGCCGTTCCCATACAGAACGATGCATTTCCCCTCTTTCGCTTTCAAGGCTTCCTGCAGGGCTGCAAGCTTCTTTTCATCAAAGAGACCGGGATAGCCGGCTTTGAACAATTTGCCGTAGAGGAGAACGGGATCTTTTTCCCGATCCTCGGGCAAATACTCCGTAAAGATCTCGCGAAGCTCATCGGCGGTTTTGTAAATGGAAGACACGGAAATAAACTCGGCGTTTCTTCCCAAAAGACCCGCAACCGCTTCAATGGGAGAGGTAGCGTAGCCGTCGATACCGATCACACGACCGGGCGCGATCTCTTTCGCCAGGATGGCGGCGACCTGCGCATTGCCGGTTCCTGTCCTGCCCAGGTCCACGGTGCCGTTGTTGGCGATGTAGTTGACGGCGTTGGGATCATCGTAGGGGTAGGGGTTGAACATAAAACTCATGATTTCATTCTCCTTTTTTGTCAAATAAACAAAACGACTTTCTTAATGAAACAGTTTGACGAATTCCCGCATCCAATAGGGGAGATCCTGGGGACGGCGGGATGTAACAAGATTGCCGTCCACGACCACGGGACTATCTTCATAGAGCGCGCCGGCGTTTTTCAAATCGTCGGCGATCCCGGGATAGCAAGTTGCCTTTTTTCCTTTTAAAACGCCGGCGGAAATGAGAAGCTGCGGCCCGTGGCAAATGGCACAAACCGGCTTTTCGGCTTCAAAAATTTCCTTTGTCAGCCGCAGCGCGTCTTGGGAAAGGCGAAGCTTTTCAGGAGCGGATCCGCCGGGGAGGATCAATCCGTCATAATCGGATGAATGGCATTCCGCAACCGTCTTGTTTGCGTCCACGGTAAAATGATATTTGGACTGAACGGCCTTTTTAGTCAGCGCCGCCACGTCGACTTCAAAGCCCTCCTCCAGCATACGGTACAGAGGATACAGGACTTCGCTGTCGTCATTTCGGTCTTCCGTGATCATCAAAATCTTCATTTCTTCCTCCTTAATCGATCCGGCAAAAGTCGAAATCGCACAATTTGGCGATCATTTCCAGTTCATCCAGGTGATCGCCGTCCACAATGCCGTAATGCTGGGTCACGCCGTTTTTACAGATCTTGTCGAACAGTTCTTCCGGCGTTCCGTGAAGGGGACGGAAGTTGGCGTGAGAGTAACTTGCGAGATAGTGCTTGGTGGGAAGGCATTCCACCAGCGTGCAAACCATTTTCATTTTTCCGTCTTTTTCCGACATGTGGAGCATCGTCTTGACGCCGGCGGGGAAGACGTGCCAGGCAAAGGGGGCGCCCGCGTGCTTCCACTGAGATTTGGCAAAACGCTCATCCCGGGCGATGATGGTATTATGGTCGCCTGTGTGATAGTGATTGGGTCCCGCGTGACCTGCGACGATCAGCCCGTTTTGGTGATCCAGGTAAAACGGCTCTATGAAGTTGGCAGGTTTTCCGCCGAGGATTTGAAGAATATAGGTCGCCAGTCCGCCGCCGATGTCACCTTCGGGAACGGTGACCATTTCTTCATCCGGCGAAAGGGGCGTGAAGCCGGGACGCAGACCGACAAATTTGAACAAGACGGTATCGATATCGTTCAGAACGAGCAGATCAATGCCCTCTTTCCGAGCGATCTGCTCCATGGCATAAGTTGCTTTCACGGAAGCGCGGAACTTCTCAAAATCAACGTTGGGATACACTTCGTACCTTCTGCAAAGATCATCCACAATGTTTTGTATGATCTTATCATCGGTATGCTCGATTTCATCCACCATCTCCATTACGGAGAGAAAATGGATCTCGGGGCCGATCTTCATAAAGATATTATAGGGATCCACGTAAGTTGCCCACATGGCTTCATTGTAGCAGGAAAGCAAGCCGATCTTACTTGCGCGAAGAACGGCGCGGGCTTTTGCCGCTTTGCAGAATACGCTGATCTTAGGCATCAACTGATCCAATGTACCGATCGCCATATCGCTCATGGGACGGTTGAAGCGGCGGAAGGAGCCGCTGGCTTCCTGAAAGCCAACCAGAGCGCCTGCGGAGAGAAAATCGATGAACTGATTTTCGTCGTTGGTGTCGGTAATAGCAAGGGAATCCCGCACAAAGGAAACAAGCAGAAGCGGCATGGGGGGGAGTTCACGAAGGAAACGGATCCAGGCAAAATCCTCCGCCCAGGACATAAAGGACGCGATCACGCCGTCCACTTTCTCATTATAAAAATGATCTACTGCTTTTTGCGCCGCTTCCCGGGTATAAACAGGTTCGTCGAAAACAACGTCCGCAACCTCGCCGATCCTGTCAAGATAGCGCTTTGTTTCAAGAGCTTTTCGCTCTTTGTAAGTGCCGTCCTCCGTACCCTGTCCGAGCTCCTGAAACCGTTCGGCTCCGATCAAAAGCAGCCCGATCTTGGGTTTTCTGAAAAGATCCATATACCATCCTCCTTATCATCTTTTTCCATAAAAATTATATCAAATGGATTTTTCACTGTCTATCCGCTTTTCAGGGGTTTTTTGACTGTAAAATACGCCTTTTTATCATTTTCTTATCATACGGGAGATTTTTGATTTTTTAAGACAAAGAGAAGAAGCGGACGTGAAAGTCCGCTTCCTATTCTTTATGTCACTCTATAAATTCAATGCATTGTCATCTTCCGAAAGCACGATTGAATCGCTTCCAATAGGCGCCGTTCAGGCTGTTCATTTGCTCCCCTGTGATCCGGAAGCGCCAATTACCCGAGGCTTTCCCCGGTGTATTGATCCGGGTATCCGCGCCGAAGCCCAAAAGATCCTGGACCGGGACGATGACAAGCCGCGCTTTGCTCATCCATAACGAACGGATGGCGGCTTCGCAAAACTGATCCCGTCCGCCCAAATACAACTCCATCTCCTCTTTTGTTTCTTCGCTTGCTTCAAAGCAAAAACCGAGCAGGGTGTTGTTATCGTGTGTTCCGGTGTAGGCCGCTGTGTTTTCTTTCAGCATATGAGGCAGATGCGTGTTGTTCGGGTCGCCGTCAAAAGCGAACTGAAGCACCGCCATCCCGGGATAGCCGCTGTATTGCAAGAGTTTTCTGGTATCATCGTCAATGATACCCAAATCCTCCGCCAGGATCAATTTATCTTTTGCAAGAGGGCGCAGAGCGTCGATCAGATCCTTTCCCGGTCCCTTGACCCAGCTTCCTTCTTTGGCGGTATCGGCGTTTACCGGGATCCTCCAATAGGCGGAGATAGCACGGAAGTGGTCAATGCGCACGCCGTCAAACAGAGACAGGTTGTACCGCATTCTGTCCCGCCAATAGGTAAAATGATCCTCCTTCATTTTCTCCCAATTATAAAGCGGGTTGCCCCATTTTTGCCCGTCTTGACTGAAATAGTCGGGGGGGACGCCGGCAACGAACGCGGGATCATTCCTTTGATCCAACTGAAAGAGTTGGGAGTAGGCGTACAGATCAAAACTGTCTGCGGAAACGTAGAAGGGGAGATCTCCTAAAATGGAAATGCCTTTGCTTGCGGCATATTCGTGGAGCGCTTCCCACTGCTTGTGAAACTCATATTGTATGAATTGCCAGGCGAACAGCGTTTCCTCATCCGGCTCCTTGATCGTCCAATCGCGAAAGCACTTGTTTTCGTTCAAATCGCGAAGGGCAAAAAAACGGGAAACGTTCCGCAAAACAGGATTTTCGTTTAAAAAGTCTGAAACGGAAGTTTTGTCCGAAAAACGACCCGCCGCAAGTTTCAAAAAGGGAAGTCTTGTTCTCCGGATCCATTCATAATCGCAGATAAATGGATCTTTCACACACAGCGCGTCTACTTCATCTTTTGTTACAAGCCCCTCTTTCCAAAGAAAAACGGGATCGATCCACTGCGGATCCGCCCCGAAGGAAGAGCAGGAAGAGTAGGGAGAAAAATACGGATCCGTGATC
>CAMPCJ010000015.1 GCA_946645685.1 uncultured Clostridia bacterium
GATCAATTTGCGGTAAAGGTCACGGGCGTAAAGTGTTCGCCCGTGGAGGTCGTGACCTCCAGAGAAACGCTGAACGCGCCCGATCTGGGCACCCGCCGGTCCGTGGCAAGGTTGGAGAGGTTGGCCAGATCATACGTGAAAGCCGATCCGTCCCCGATGTTCTTGCGGTTGAGGAGGACCGTGCGCAGGGCGGTATCCCCGTCCCCGGTGTGAAGGACGGCCTTCACGGTCGCCATGGGATAGTTGGAGATCAGTTTTCCGGCAAAGACGTCCTTTAAGGTATCGGCGGCGCCTTCAAAGGTCACGGCGCATTTTTCGTAGGGCTTTTCACCCAAAAATTCCGCGGTGGTCACGGCGATGTAGCCGTCCTTCAACAGCTCGGCAAAACTGTATTCTTTGCTGTATTCACCGGAGCGGGTCATAGTGACCCCGGTGGATTCGTCCGGCGTGTCGTGGGCGGCTTGCTCCTGCATCAGGACGCTGCTCTTTTCCGGGTCGATGGCGCCGCCCGCGCGCACCACGCTCGCCTCGGCGATCGCCATACGGGTATGACCGCCCTCCTGTCCCCCTTCGCTGAAGACCACCAGGTCGCCGGGCTTTAAGGCGGCGTAGCCCTCCAGCACTTTCGCGTCTCCGTTATCCCGGATGATCTGCGTGGTGAACAGGTTGTTGAAATCATCTACGGCGGGATCATACGTCACTTCGCCCAAGGGATAAAAGCCGTTGGGGATGGTGAGATAATTACTGACGCAGTTGCCCCGGATGGAATTGCACACGGAAAGCAGCCCCCAGCAGGTAGCGCCGGCGCAGGACGTGCCGATGGTCTCGTTGAAGGAAGACTGGTCCGTGTAGTGAAGACATCCCGTCTTGCCGTCGTAGTACTCCAGGAACTGAAAGATGCCCATCCCGGCGCTGGTGTAGGGAAATCCCATATAGAAGCGCTCTTTGAAAAACTCGAAATTCTTTTGGCTGACGGCGCCCTCTTTGTTGTAACGCACCGTTTTTTCCGGATACCACTGAACGGTGACGATATCCCGCATGGCGCGGACCGCCATCGCCCGCATCTCGTCCACCGTCGGCTCGTGGTCGAAGGAATAATCGGGCGTCTGTAAGGGGGCGGGAACGGAGCGGACGTTGGTCTCCGTTTGCACGGGCGGCTCTTCACCGGTCTTCGTGACGGCGGGCGTGGTGCTGGAGCAGGAAGCCAGAAGCAGGGCGGAAAGGATCAAAAGCAAAGCGATGATTTTTTTCATGGTTACGATCTCCTATCTGGTAAGGGTCAGGAACGGACGGTGACGGGGCAGAAGATCTCCCCGGTGGACGAAGTGACTTCCAGTCTGACGGAAAAGGCGCCGCCGGGCAGCCCTTCCCGGGAAGCGAAGTCAAAGCCCAGCTCGGAAAGGGGGAAGGACCGCGCCAGACCCGATCCGATCTGTTTGCGGTCGAACAGGCGATACGCCAAAACACGCTCTTTACCCCCCTCCGTCAAAATGACGCGAAGGATCGCCATGGGATAATTGCAGGAAAGGGTGCCCTCCGCCAAATCGGATAGGGAGCCGCTCTTCCCCTCGTACTTTACTTCACACGCCTCATAGGGCTTTTTCCCGGAAAACTCCGCCGTGGTCACGGCAATGTAGTTTTTCCGCAAAAACTCACTGAAAGTATAGGTTTTGGAAACTTCCCCGCAGCGGATCAGGGTCACGCCGGACGAGTTGTCCTCGATGTCCTGCGCCGCCTGCTCCTGGGTGGTGATGGTGCTTTTTTCCGGGTCGATGGCGCCGTCTTCCCGGTAGACCACGTGGGCGGGGGAAAGCGCCATGCGGGTGTGACCGGCGGCGGGGGTATTCTCCGCGAAGAACAGCACGTCGCCGGGCTGGACCAGGGCGTACCCGGCGAAGATCTTGTCCACGCCGTTTTCCGCCACGATGTCCTTGGTCTCGTGCTTTTTGAGATCTTCGATGGCGGGATCATACGTCACCTCCCCCAAAGGAATAAAGCCGTTGGAAATGGTGAGGTAATTGCTGATACAGCTTCCCTTGACGGAAGAACAGACGGAAAGAAGCCCCCAGCCCACGGAGCTGGCGCAGGAATTGCCGATGGTCAGGTTGAATTTGTCCTGCTCGGTAAAGTTCAGGCAGCCGGTTTCCTCGTCGTAAAACGCGAGAAACTGGAAAATGCCCATCCCGGCGCTGGTATAGGGCATCCCCATATACCCTTTTTCCGCGAAGAACTCAAACTGTTTGTTACTGACGGCGCCCTGCTTGCGGTAACGCACGGTCTCCTTGGGAAACCACTGGACGGACACCATGTCGTGCATGGCGCGGATCGCCGTTGCCCGCAGTTCGGAAACTTGCGGCGCGTGATCGAAGGCGTAGCAGGGCTTTTTCAGCGGGGCGGGCAGGCGCCGCTTTTCCAGATCTTCAAAGAGGGGTTTTGCGGGGGTGTTGACAGGTTCACTCATGGAAATGCTCCTTGTTTTTTTCTTCTCACCTTTCGGGAGACAGCACGTATACTGTTAATGGGCCGGCGACAAGCCGGCACTGAAAGAAAGAGGTACCGGTATGGACTGCATTGGTAACGTGATCAACCGCGACGTTTTGCTCTGGGTCATCATCATCGCCGCCGTGATGCTCCTGCTCTGCTTCAACTGAGCAGTTAACGGCTCGGGAGGGCAAAAGCCCTCCCGGGCTTTTTTTATGACTCGGGCTTTCGGATGGTGACGCCGACCCGGTACGATCCCACGGCATAGGCGCCCGTGTTCATAATGATCTCGGCGTCCACCTCGTAGGTTCCCGGGTTGGTGTAGGACGACAGATCCACGAACAGGATGAAGTCGTCCGCGGACGCGCTCTTCACCGCGCGGGCGGGCCCCCGCACCTTCAGGGTAACGGCGTCGGTGTTGTAATCATAAAGCAGAACGGTGCCGTCGGACGTTACCGGCGGATCCTCCGTCAGATGTTCGCTTGTCAGCGGGACCCGGATATACCGGACGGCGGAATCCAGCACCGTGGTATTGACGGTGACTTCGCCCAGCGTCTCCGCCAGGGCGATGCCCTGGGGCAGCTCCAACTCGGCGGGGGCGATCTTCTGCTCCATCTGAGTCGCGTCAAACTGCGTTTCATCGATGGTGAGCGCCACGATCTCCTCCACGTGGGCGATGAGATTTGGATCGCCCTCTACACGGACGGTCTCGGGAGAAACGGTGTAGCGCCAACTGTTTTCCTCCCAGTAATCGTGAGCGGTCTTGACGATCAGCGGCACCGTTTTGACCTGGCTGAGGGAGAAGGTCACGCTGACGTTTTTATTGGGCAGGGTCAGATGCCGCTCGGAAACGGTTTGACCGTTCTTATCCAGCAGCGTAAATTCCAGTGTTCTGGTAAAGCCCTGGGTAACGTTGCCCAGGTCACCGGTGCTGATCCGGGCGGTCTCGATGGTATCCACCACCGTTTTCGGCCCGTACACCGAGATCTCCGTAACGGCGGGCGTGGCTTTGATCTCCACGTCCTCCGCCACCGTGTAAAGCCCCATTTCCACCTCCACGGGCACCTCTTTGGAAATGGTGCGATCCACCGTGACGGTGGCAAAGCCGGGGGTGATCTGGAGCAGCTCCATACCGTTGGGGAACAGCGCGGAGACCCGCGCCTCATAATGAGTCACCGGTTCGGTGATGGAGGAAAGATCCAGATAGGCCTCCAGATCGCTCGCCTTCAGCCGGTTCAGATCCGACCGTTTCCCTTTCAGTTCAACGGTGGCGACGAAATCGCCTCCTTCGATGACGGTAAGATCCTCCGCCAACCCCTCGATGCGCACGGGAACGTTATAGATGGGCTTTTCATAATTGGGAGATTCCGCGTCCTGGACGTAAAACCACAGGACGAAAGCCACCAAAACGGAAAGAAGGATCGCCAGCACGGGATGCATGCCCCGCTTTCCGCTGTAAGAGACCCACCAGTCCTTTACCTTAATCAGCATTTGTTTCAGCTTCATGGCGGTCTCCTTTCTTCTTATTCTTTCTGCTCCGGTTCAATCCCAGATCGTTCCCCAGACGGTGGCGGAGAACTTTCACGGACAGATCCCGGTCGATCTCCCCGTTCTTCGCCACGGAAATACCGCCCGTCTCTTCGGAAACGATGATGACGAAGGCGTCGCTGATCTCGGAGATGCCCAGCCCTGCCCGGTGGCGGGTACCGATCTCCTTGGGCAGATCCGGGTTGCCGGTCAGCGGCAGGAAGCATCCGCAGGAATGGATGCGCCCGTTGCGGATGATCATGGCGCCGTCGTGAAGCGGCGCTTTGTCGTAGAAGATGTTTTTGATCAAAAAGCTGTTCACGGCGGCGTCCACCTCCACGCCGGTCTTGATCTCATCTCCCAGGCGGGTGCCCCGCTCCATGACGATGAGGGCGCCGGTGCGGGTCGCGGACAGATCCGAAACGGCTTTGCAGATCTCTTCCACCACCTTTTCCCCGCTGCTTTCCCTGGTCTCGGCGATGCGGTTCAGGTTCCGGAAGTTGCCGCCCATCTTTTCCAGGGCGCTGCGAAGCTCCGGCTGAAAGATGACGATCAGGGCGATGAGTCCCACGTCAAACAGTTTCTCCAGAATGTAGTGCAGGGCGCCCATGCCCACCAGATCGCTGATCCAGGCAGCCAAAAGCACCGCCAGGATGCCCAGGGCGAGCTTGCCCGCCCTTCTCTGCCGCACGAAGCCGTAGACGTAGAACACCAGCACCGAAACGATGATGATGTCCAATACGTCCGAAAAGCTCATGGACAGGATCTGATTCCAGAAATAACGGAACGCGTCCGCGACCGTTTGGAAAAATCCCAACATAATACCGGATCCTTTCTGATGAAGTAAAATGCGCCTCAGGCGTTATACAGCAAATCGATGCTGGCGTCAATGAACTCCTGAAGTTCCTCCTTGGTAAAGCTGCGCTGGGCGATGAGGGCGATGCGGTACACCTGCTTGGCGAGGGACAGCGCCTTTTCCCGGCTCTCTTCCTTGGCCGCCAGGGCGGAAATGCGGGCGATGAGGGGGCAGGAGCGGTTGACCACCAGCGTGACCTCGTCCTCGGGCGCCTTCACGCCGGGCAAAGACGAGCCGTACTGCTTCAGGATCTCCGCCAGGCGGCGCTTTTCCTCCGACAGGGTGATGACCGCGGGCATTTTCGCGGATTTCAAGACCTCTTCCTTCACGGTGACGCCCTCCGGCGCCACTTCCTTGAAGAGGGAAAGCAGCGCTTCATCCTCTTCCGCCACCTCGTCGGACACCAGAACTTTATCCAGCTCGCTGTCCACCCGGACGTAATGCACGGCGTGATCCTGCATTTCCAGGAAGGAAAGGAAGCGGGAGTCGATCACGCCGTCCATCACCGCCACCTTTATCCCCTGTTCCTGGAACAGGGACAGGTAGCCCACCTGCTGCTGGGGATCGTTCGTGTAGTAGATGGTATTGTCCGACCCCTTATCCTTGTTCGCCTCCAAAAGCTCCGGCGCGGTCATATAGCCGCCGGAATGGATCTTGTAGAGGATGATGTCCTTCATACGGGAGAAAAACTTTTCGTCCCGGGTGCAGCCGTATTCCACAAAGGGCTTCACGTCGTCCCAAATGGCGGCAAGCTTCTCCCGGTCCGTTTGGAACAGGGTGTTGAACTTGTCGGCGATCTTCTTCGTAACGTGGTTGGAGATCTTGGTGACGTAACCGCTGTTCTGCAAATACGACCGGGACACGTTCAAGGGCAGTTCGGGACAATCCAGCACGCCTCGCAGGAGCATCATATACTCCGGAATGACCTCCTTGATGTTGTCCGCCACGAAGACCTGATTGTAGAACAGCTTGACCTGCCCGTCCAGAGAAGCATATTCGTCCCGCAGTTTGGGAAAGTACAGGATCCCTTTGAAATTCAACGGAAATTCCGCATTGATGTGAATGTAGAACAGCGGGTCGTTTTCATCGGAAAAGACCTTGTGATAGAAGGCGATATAGTCCTCGTCCTTGCAGTCCTGGGGCGACTTGAGCCACAGCGGCTCGGGATCGTTGACGGGCTTGCCGTCCTCCTCCCCGTTTTCGCCCAGAACGGAAAAATAGATGGGAACGGGCATAAAGGCGCAGTATTTCCGGAGGATCCCCAGAAGCTTTTCCCGATCCAGATACTCCTTTTCTTCCTCGCTCACGTGCAGAACGATCTCGGTCCCGCGCTCCGTGCGTTCCCCGGCGGAGAAGCTGTATTCCCCGGCGTCGGTGCAGGTCCAGGAGGCGCTTTCCGCTCCGGGGCGATAGGACAGAGAATGGATCTCCACGGTTTTCGCCACCATAAAGGCGGAATAGAAGCCCAGACCGAAATGCCCGATGATCCCGGCAGCGTCCCCCTCTTCCCCTTCGTATTTTTCAATGAACTCCAGGGCGCCGGAAAGGGCGATGTTGTTGATGTAGCGGTCGATCTCGTCCCGGGTCATGCCGATGCCGTTGTCCGTCACGCGGATCTCCCCCAGGGTTTTGTCCAGCACCACATCCACCCGGTATTCTCCGTCAAAGGACGCTTCGCCCAGTGAGACCAGACGCTTCATCTTCGTCACGGCATCGCACCCGTTGGAGACCAACTCCCGCAGGAAGATCTCCTTATCGGAATACAGCCAGCGTTTGATCACGGGGAAGATATGCTCCGTATCAACGCGGATGCCGCCGGTATTTTCGTTTTTTGTCTTTGCCATAAAAAATCACCTCTGCTTTGGCGCTTCGCGCCGTTATTCTTCCGTTGTCTCCTCCACCTTCACGATGGTCATCACGAAGCTGGCGGTATCGGTATCCACCTTATAGGATTCGCCGCTTTTGATCTTCAATCCGGACACCAGGTAGGTGCCGCCGTCGTTGACGGCGTCCGTGGTCGCTTTGCAGGTCAGCGTTTTGGACTGATCCGCTCCCGCGCTGTCGGACTGGTTCTCCCAGATGCTGGTCAGTGTTCCCAGGACGGCGCCGGATTCCATTTCCACCAGTTTTTCATCCACGTCGGGATAACTGAGGGTGGATTCGGAAGCGTTTTTGACCTGGAACACGTAGGTGATCTGCACGTTCTTTTCTTCCTTGAGAAACGAGCGGATCTGCACGTCAAACACGGTGGAGAGAACGGCGGCGATGATCAGGACCGCCAAAAGCAGATCCAGAACGGTCAGCCCCGCTCGGCTCTTTCTGGTGCGTTTCATCCGTTCCCCTCCCTGATCACAATGATGTTTGCAATATCCATTTGCTTGACGAATTCCGCCGTTTCCAGACGGAAGGAAAGCCCGCCGGGCAGATCGCCTTCCCACTCGCATACCACGGAAAGCGTTTTAACGCTCCCGCTCTGAAGCACCTTGACGGAGGTGATCCGCCCCAGGACGGCGCCGTTCTCATCTAAAAGCTTCTGCCGTTCCGCGGGAAGCACGTCCTCCTCCCAGTCCTCCAGGGTCCCCTGCAGTTTCAGCTGGTACACGGGCTTTTCCCCGGAGCCGATGCCGTACGGCATTTCCAGGCGGAAATACACGCCCAAACTCACCGCCAACGCCACCAGCAGGATCAAAAACACGTCGAAGACGGAGAAGGCCTTTTTTTCAGTCTTTTGCGTGACCACGTTTTTCTCCCTCCTCATCAGTAGGGCTGGCTGTACTCTTCCCGCAGGCAGATATTCTCCGCCGCCTTCGGGAAGGACAGGAACAGGGCGAGGACGAACAGAGGCTCCAGAGCCACCGACGGCGCGGCAAAGCCGCACACGAGCCACACCAGAGCACCCGCCATGGCGCCGAGGACGTAGGTGTGAGCGTGCGCCACGTCGCCGACGGGAGCGAAGCGCATACACCGGACGAAAAACCAGAGAAAGATCACCGCGGCGGCGATCAGGACCACATAGCCGCCGAAGGCGCCCGCCGCGTCGTAGACGCCGGCATCGGCAATGATCGTGCGGTCGGTCTTAAAACCCGCGCCCCAGGGCAGCGACTGCCGCAGGTACTCCCGCCCTCTGGCAAGGGAAGCGGAGCGCGCCTCCATGGAGCCGGCGTCCAGCCCGATGAACCGGACGATCCAGGCACGGACGACCTCCGGCAGGAACTTCCAGGCGATATAGCCGCTCAAGCCCAGATAAAGGCTGACAAGCAGCCCCCACCGGCGGGAAAGACACAGGGTCAAAACCAGCCCCGCGGCGGCGCCGAGCCACAAGCCGGCGTCGTGAGAAGCGGCAAGAGAAAGAGACGCCGTCAGAACGAAAAACGCCGCGGATAGCCGACGGAAAATACGCTTGTCCGTGTTTAAAACGCAAAAGAGCATCGGCAGCAGCATCGCCGCCAGAAACGCCTGCTCTCTGCCCACCAGAGCGGAGAAAAGGCTCAGCGCGCCCGGAAAGCGCCGCAGGATGCCGGGGGCGGCGCGTTCGATCAGCTTCAGTGCCACCGCACCGCCGCTCGATATGCCCACGGAAACGGAAAGCGCTACAACGACCCGCCGCATCCACGCGGCGGTGCGGCAAAGATGCAGCGCGAGAAAATAGGCCGAAAAGGTCAAGGCGTACGGCAATCCGTACTTGCCGCCCCGGATCACAAAGATCAGCATCAGCGCCAAAACGGAAAGATCCGCCGGGCGCAGGATCAGGGAGCGCTTTCCCACGGTGATCTTAAAGGCGAGGGAAAGATGGAGCATCACGACCAGCCCCAGCACCGTGCCCCGGGACAGGAAGGGGTACAGCATGGCAAGAAAAACCAGTCCCGCTTCCGGTTTATACAGGGTCACGAGCCCCGTGACCGTAAGAGAGAACCACAGAAGGACCCGGTACGGGGAGAACGCCACGGAAAGGATCCCCCAAACGAAGCCAAGCCCCAACGTCCACCAGAAGTGCTCCCGGTTCCTGCCTTCGGGGATCTCCCGCTCCTCCACCCCGAACAGCGGACGGATGACGCGGCGGAACAGAACGCTTTTTTTCAGGACGGCGCCGAAGCCCGCCCGTTCAAAGGAACAAGCCAGCCCCAGAACGATCAGCACCAATCCGAAGATCAGATTGTCCTGATTGCCGGAAAAAACGGAAAAATAACTGCCGGTAAAATAAGAGACCGTCTGGAGAAAACCGCTGATGAAAAACAGCGGCGCAAAAGAGCGGAACCGGGTCAAAAAGATCCCCCGGACAAACCCGTCCGCCAGGGACAGGAAAAAGCTCTGCTCCCGCATCCGCGCCACGGCGTTTTTGAACCCCAGCAGTTTTTCAGAGGGGATCAGGCGCCACGAACGGCTCTCCCGCACCTTGGCGGGGCGATCCTCTTCCGGAGAAAAGCGCAGGGCATCCCCCAGGCGCAAAAGCCCGGCGGATACGGAAAGCGTCTTTTCCCGCTTGCTCATACCTTCTCTCCCTCGCTTTTTTTCTTTCTTTTCTTTTTCTTTTCCACCGGCGGATGAAGCGCCAGATACGCCTCATACAGATCCGGTCGGTTTTGCCGCGTGATCGCCAGGGACTGCTCCAGCCTCCAGGCGTCGATCTTCTCGTGATGGCCGCTCAAAAGCACTTCCGGCACCGCCTCCCCGCGAAAGACCGCGGGACGGGTATACTGGGGGTATTCCAGCAAAAGGTCGCTGTGGCTCTCCTTTTCGTAGCATTCCGGATCCGCCAGAACACCGTCCACCAGGCGGGACACCGCGTCCACCAGCACCGCGGCGGGCAGCTCCCCGCCGGTCAGCACGTAATCGCCGATGGAGATCTCCTCATCCACAACGGCATCCAGCGCCCGCTGGTCGACGCCCTCGTAGTGTCCGCAGAGAAGGACGAGCCGAGGAAGCCGCGCCAGCTCCCGGGCTTTGTTTTCGTCAAAAACGCGTCCCTTGGGGGACAGATAGACGGTGTGCGGCTTTTCGGCGGCGTCCGCGGTGACCGCCTCAAAGCAGTCCACGATCACCTCCGGCTTCATCAGCATCCCTTTTCCGCCGCCGTAGGGCGTATCGTCCACCCGGCGCAAACGATCCTTGGAATAATCCCTTATGTTATGGCAGCGAACGTCCAGAATACCGGCGCTGCGCGCTCTGCCAACGATGCTTTCATTCAAAACGGCGTCCACCATATCCGGGAAAAGCGTGAGGATATCGAAGCGGATGCGGCTCATGAAAACAGCCCCTTGGGCGCCCGGACCCGCACTTCCCGGTCGGGATCCAGCCTGACCACGAAATCTTTGACCATGGGAAAATACGCTTCCCTCCCGTCCGGCAGAGCGATCAGAAGCAAATACCCGCCGCCCCGGTCGACCACGTCCTTCACCGTGCCGTAAACGGTGCCGTCCCCGTCCTCTACCAGAGGCAGGTCGAACAGATCGGAGAAAAAGATCTTCTCCCCCGTGGGATCCGCGTCTTCCCGGCGGATATATAAGGTGCGCCCTTTCAGAAGGGCGGCGCGAGATACATCGTCGATCCCTTCAAACCCGAGAAGGAAGAGCTCTCCCTGGCGGCGGGACGAGGTGATCTTCAGCGGCTTTTCCGCCCGGGGCGCGGGGAAAAGGGAAAGACCCGGGCGAAGGGGCTCCCCGTCGTCCAGCCAGACTTCAAATTTCACCTCGCCCTTCAGGGCGTGGGTGTTGCGTACCTTGCCCGCTTCCAAAAATGCCTGTCTCATGGATCCCTCCGCGTATAATATCACTTTATTGTATCATATATTACTCTGATTGACCAGCCTTTTCCCGAAATTTTTCCGCCCTTTCCCCATCTTTTTTTCACGGAGCCCGCCTGGGGAAAAAGGGGTGAAAAAAGCGGAAAACGGGCGCAATTCTTCTTCCCGTCGCTTGACAAATGCGGTGAGGGTGATTATAATGAAGCGGATAGATAGGAACTATCTTGCATCATTTTAACGTTCAGGAGAAAAACTATGAGCTTGAAGAATGTGAAACAAGGCGAAACCAATCGCGCCACGCTGGAGATCGTCATCCCCAAGGATCAGTTTGACGCAGAGGTCACCAAAGTGTACCGCAAGCAGGCGAAGAGCATTTCCATCCCCGGGTTCCGCAAGGGAAAAGCGCCCCGGAGCATCATTGAAAAGATGTACGGCAAGGGCGTGTTCTACGAGGACGCGCTGAACGCCCTTCTCCCCGACGTGCTGGAAGAAGCGGTCAAGGAAGCCGGCATTGAAGCGGTCAGCTCCCCCGAGTTGGATCTGGGTGAGATCGACGAAAACGGGGTCGCTCTGACGGCGACCTACTGGACCAAGCCCACGCTCACCGTGAAGTCCTACAAGGGCCTTACAGCCGAAAAGACCGTCCGCAAGGCGGAAAAGGCGGAGATCGAAGCGGAGCTGGAACGGGTGCGTCAGCGCAATTCCCGCACCAGTGAAGTCACCGACAGAGCCGCCAAGAAGGACGACATCGCCATCATCGACTACGAAGGCAAGATCGGCGGCAAAGCGTTTGACGGCGGCAAGGACGAAGGTCATCGCTTAAAGCTCGGCTCCGGTCAGTTCATCCCCGGATTTGAGGAGCAGATCGTGGGTCACAAGATCGGCGACGAGTTCGACGTGACCGTAACCTTCCCCGAGGATTACCACGCGGAAGATCTCCGGGGCAAGGAAGCCGTGTTCTCCGTGGCGCTGAACGGCATCGAGACCGTGGAGCTGCCCGACCTGGACGATGAATTCGCCAAGGACGTTTCCGAATTTGATACCCTGGCTGCATACAAGAAGGATATCGAGGCTAAAATAAATGACAGATACGCCGCCGAGGCGGATCGTCAGGTGGAAGAGCAGCTTTTGGACGGCATCATCGGCGGCATCGAGGGCGAGATCCCCGAGGTCATGTTCGAGAACGAATGCGAAAATATGTTCCGGGATTATGAGAACCGGTTGATGCAGCAGGGACTGTCCATGGATATGTACCTGAAATACACCGGCTCCACCCCCGAAAAGGTGAAAGAGGAGTTCCGTCCCCAGGCGGAGCGGCAGGTCAAGGCGCAGTTGGCGCTGGAAGCCATCGCCCGGGATGAGAAAATCAAAGTCACCGACAAGGAGGTCGACGCCGAGTACAAGCGCCTGGCGGAAGCCTACGGTCTGGAAGAAGAGAAGGTCAAGAGCTTCGTGCCCGCCGACTCCGTGAAGAAGGACGTCGCCGCCAAGAAGGCGGTGGACATCATCAAGGAAGCCGCCAAGGTCACCGAAAAAGCGTACGTGGCGGAAGCGAAGGCGGCTCCCAAGAAGGCGAGCGCCAAGAAGAGCCCCGCCAAGAAGACGGAGCCGGGTGAGAAGAAGCCCGCCGCGAAGGCTGCTGCCAAGCCCGCCGCCAAGACGGCTGCGAAGACCGGTACCGCGAAGGCGGCTCCCAAAAAGGCGAGCGCCAAGAAGGCGGAGCCGGCTGAGAAGAAGCCCGCCGCGAAAAAGACGGCAAAGAAGACTGCCAACGAGAAATAAGGAGGTTCCTTATGGCATTGGTCCCTATGGTCGTGGAACAGACCGGGCATTCCGAACGTTCCTACGACATTTATTCCAGATTGCTCAACGACCGGGTCGTATTCCTCTGTGACGAAGTGAACGACGCTACCGCTTCCCTGGTGGTGGCGCAGCTCCTGTATCTGGAGGCACAGGATCCGGAAAAGGACATTCATCTGTACATCAACAGCCCCGGGGGCTCCGTTTCCGCGGGATTGGCGATCTTTGACACGATGAATTACATCAAGTGCGACGTGTCCACCATCTGCATCGGTATGGCGGCGAGCATGGGCGCGTTTCTGCTGGCGGCAGGCGCCAAAGGCAAGCGCATCGCCCTGCCCCACAGCGAGATCATGATCCATCAGCCCCTGGGCGGTATGCAGGGTCAGGCGAGCGACATCAAGATCCACTCCGACCACATCCTGCGCACCCGGGACACGCTGAACCGCATTCTGGCGGAACGGACGGGCAAGCCCCTGGAGATCATTGAGAAGGACACCGACCGGGACAATTTCCTTACGGCGCAAGCCGCTTTGGAATACGGTCTGATCGACAAGGTGCTGGATAAGAGAGCGTAAAATTTTTCACGAAAGGGCGCAGGAACTTGCCTGCGCCCTTTTTCAGACAGGAGATCGATTACTATGGCAACCCAAAGAACGCGCGCCGTTTGCTCTTTTTGTTCCCGGGGACAGCGGGAAGTCAACTTTCTCATTCCCGGCCCCAACGGCGTGTATATTTGTGATCAGTGCGTTTCCCTGTGCCAGGATCTGATCCGGGAATACACGGGCGAAAAGATCAAAGCGAAGGAAAAAGAAAACGCCTTCAAGCCGGAACGCATTCCCCATCCCACAGAGATCAAGAAGGATCTGGACGCGTACGTAGTGGGGCAGGACGAAGCGAAGATCGCGCTGTCCGTCGCCGTTTATAACCACTACAAGCGCCTGATGCAGTCCAAGGAAGACGAGGTGGAGATCCAGAAGAGCAACGTACTGCTCATCGGCTCTACCGGCTGCGGCAAAACGTATTTGGCGCAGACCCTTGCCAAGACCCTTCAGGTGCCCTTTGCCATCGCGGACGCCACCACGCTGACGGAAGCGGGCTACGTGGGCGAGGACGTGGAAAACATTTTGCTCCGGCTGATCCAGGCGGCGGATTTTGACGTGGAAAAAGCCCAGCGGGGCATCATCTATATCGACGAGATCGACAAGATCGCCCGGCGCAGCGAAAACCGTTCCATCACCCGGGACGTATCCGGCGAGGGCGTTCAGCAGGCGCTTTTGAAGATCCTGGAGGGCACCGTCGCCAACGTGCCGCCCCAGGGCGGACGGAAGCACCCCAACCAGGAATTCATCCGCATTGACACCAGGAACATCCTCTTCATCTGCGGCGGCGCTTTCGACGGCATCGCTGAGATCATTGAGAAACGCCGGGGCGGCGGCTCCATCGGCTTCGGGCAGGAGGTGCGCGGCGCCAAGGAGAAGGAAGCGAGCGGCGTGGTGAAAAACGTGGTGCACCACGACCTGGTGAAATACGGCATCATTCCGGAGCTGGTGGGTCGGATCCCCGTGATCGTACCGCTGGATCCTCTGGATGAGGACAGTCTGGTGAAGATCCTGACGGAGCCGAAGAACGCCCTGATCCGCCAATATCAAAGGCTTTTTGAAATGGATGAGATCGAGCTTACGTTCGAGGATGACGCCCTCACCGCCATTGCCCGGCTCGCCCGGGAACGGAACACCGGCGCCCGGGGCTTGCGCTCCATCATCGAGGGCTTTATGCAGAAGATCATGTATGAAATGCCCGACCGCCG
The DNA here is from genome assembly GCA_946645685.1 of uncultured Clostridia bacterium. Lineage (GTDB taxonomy): Bacteria > Bacillota > Clostridia > Oscillospirales > SIG627 > RGIG5579. The sequence continues at coordinate 14,215 of CAMPCJ010000015.1, forward strand.
GGACGTGGAAAAGGTGACCATCACCCGGGCGGTGGTGGAAGAGGGAGCCGATCCCCTTGTCACCCGCCGGAAACGTAAGAAGGAGCCCGAGGAAGCGGCAAGCGCGGATTGAAACAACAAAAAAAGCGGAACAGAAACACTCTGTTCCGCTTTTTTGTTCGTTTTTTTACAGGTCTTTCAAGGCGGCGGGATCGGCGATGACCACCAGCCGCTCCGACTCTGTCAGGGGCGCCTCCGGGTCGATCTGCACGTCCACCCGCTCGCCCCGGCGAATGGCGACCACGTTCAGCTTGTGCTTCCGGCGCAGTTCCAATTCCCGGAGGCTCTTGCCCAGCCACGCCCGGCTCGGCTCGATCTCCAACACGGCGGCGCTGTCCGAAAGCTCGATCATATCCACAAAGCCCGCGCTGAGAAGGTTTTTCGCCAAGCGCACGCCGGAATCCCGCTCGGGATAAACCACCTTATCCGCGCCCACCCGCGCCAGGATCTCTCCGTGCAGGTCGTTGGCGCATTTGGCGATGATGAAGGGAATGCCCGCTTCCTTGCAAAGCATGGTGACCAGAATGCTGTCCTCCAGCTTGCCCGCCATGGCGACGATGGCTACGTCCACGTTGCGGACGCCCAACTGCTTCATGACGTCCCGGTCCGTAGCGTTGGCGCATTTGCACACCGGCAGCAGAAGGGCGGCGGCGTTCACCCGGGCTTCATCCTGATCCACGCCCAAAACGTCCGCGCCCGCTTTCACCAATTCTTCCGCCACCGCCATTCCGTAGCGTCCCAAACCAAAAACGGCAAAGCTTTTCTTTTCTTTCATACCTTTACTCCTTCATCAGCCCACGCTGATCTGTTCTTCGGGATCCCGCACCAAATTCCGGTTTTCCCGTTTCATGCCGAACGCCACCGCCAGGGACAGAGGGCCCACCCGCCCCAGATACATGGTACACATCACGATCCACTTCCCCGCTTCCGGGAGGCGGGATGTGATCCCCCGGGACAAGCCCACCGTCGCCGTGGCGCTGACGGATTCATACAAAAGATCCAGCCCGTCCAAAGGGGTGATCAGACAGAGAAGCAAGGTGGACAGCGCCACGGTCACAAAGGACACGCACACCACCGCGACAGCCTTGTTCAGGGTCTGACGGGGCACCCTGCGGGAAAAGAGCGAGACTTCATTTTTGCCCCGCGCCGTGGCAAAGGCAAACGCCATCAACACGACGATGGTGACGGTCTTCACGCCGCCGGCGGTGCCCACGGGCGACCCGCCGATGAACATCAAAAGACAGGTGAACAGAACGCTTCCCCCGGCCAGTCCCGCCTGATCCACAGCGGCAAATCCCGCCGTACGGGCGGTCACGGACTGAAAGAGTGCCATCCGGATCTTATGGATCGGGGAAAGATCCCCCATCGTGGCGCCGTTGCCGTGCTCCAGCACCAGAAACACCACCGTTCCCAAAAGCAGGAGCGCCGCCGTGGCGCTGAGGGCGATCTTGCTGTGCAGCGTCAAGCCGCGCCAGCCTTTCCTCTCCCGGATGACCCGTCCCACGTCCCACCAGACCACGAAGCCGATACCGCCGAGGATAATGAGCAGCTCCGTTACGCCGCACACCAGCGGCGACGTCTGCCAGGAGATCAGACTGTCCGTTCCCAAAACGTCCAGCCCCGCGTTACAGAAAGCGGAAACGGCGTGAAACAGGGCATACCACACGCCCTTGACGCCATAGCGGGGAACGAAGGCGATCATGGTCAGGCAGGCGCCGACTCCTTCCACCGCCAGCGTGCCGATCACGGCGCGGCGGATGAACTTCACCAGCCCGCCGGCGCCGTTGAGATTGAAGGCGTCCTGCAGGAGCAGACGATCCCCCATCCCCATTTTCCGGTGAAGCGCCAGGGCGAAGATGCACATAAACGTGACGATCCCCAGACCGCCCATCTGAATGAGCAGCAAGATCACCGCCTGCCCGAACAGACTGAACTGCACCACGGGCACCGTCACAAGTCCCGTCACGCAGACGCTGGTCACCGCCGTGAAAAAGCAGTCCGTCAAGGGAACGGCTTTCCCGTCGGCGGCGCTGAACGGCAGCGACAAAAGCAGTCCGCCCAGGAAGATCGTCCCGAAAAAGGACAGCAGGATCACCTGGGTATTGGACAGGACAAATCGTTTGTTCTTCATAGATCCGTTACGCCTCCGGTGCCAGGACCAAAACCTCAAGCCCGGTATCCACGTCCGCGCCGCCCTGCAGCAGGATGCTGTACGCGCCGGGAGCGACCTCTTCCGCCACGGGGACGCTGATCACAAGCTCCCGCCCCTGACGAAGACAGGTGACGTCACCCTTCTGGAAAGTCGCCGTCACGCCCACCTCCGCAGCGGAGGAATGGGCAATGCGGATCTCAAACGCCTCGCCGGGGCGCGCTTCCCGGTTGACCAGCGTGACCTGGGTGGGCACGTCGTAAAGCATCTCGAATTCATACTCCAAACTGCCGTGAAAATTCTTCTGCTCCGATTCGTGCCATTCGGCGAAAACCGTCACCTGAAGCGGCGTATCCTCTTCATAGAACAGCGGCTCCATTTCTTCGGGAGCGCCGGAATACAGCATTTCCCCTTTTTCGTTCAGGATCCGCACCCGGCAGAAATCCGGTTCCAGAGAGAAGGTGAACGCAGGAGAGGCGCCGTTTTGCGGATCCGCCGGCAGGGCTGCCGCCTTTTCGCCGGTCTCCGCCACAGTCAGGGTGGTCAGCGTGCCGTCCACCTTGGCGTAGACCCATTCTCCGTGATACGTTCCGGTGGGGGTCTCCTCCTCCCCGCCCGTCGCCAAAGCGCAGGTGGGGGGAGCGGCGTAACTCATGGCGAGGGCGGTGATCCGGGGATGGATCAAAAGCTCGTGCGCCACCGTCTCCGGCAGGAGATTCAAGGTGCCGTAGGGATCGATGTACAGGCAGTCGATCACGGAATCCGCCAGCAGCAATTCATAACTGATGTCCCGCTTCAGTTTGTGGAACGTCAGCTTGATGTGCCGGTATTCGTGGGTCTCCTCCCGATCGATGGGGCTGCCGCTGGTCACCACGTTTTTGAAAAAGGTGATGTCGTCGGCGTTGGTAAGATCCCAACTTTCCTTGTTTTCCGAAGACAGCTCCGCCACCGTGACGGCGGTGATTGTTCCATCCTTCAAATTGGCGTTGGAATCCAACCAAAGCTTGTACCCCATGACAGCCAGGGGCACCATGAACACAATGACGACGATGATCACCAGGCGTATCTTTTTGACCGTTTTCTTTTTCTTTTCATCCATAGCGTTTTCCTCTTATCTGACGACCTTGCCCACCAGTCGTAATTCATCCGTATCCAGCACGTCAATAGGCTCGTAAGCGGGATTCAAAGAGACCAGGGTCACTCGACCCGCCTCTTCGGTAAACTTCTTACAGTAACTCTCTCCGTTCAGGAGAAACACGCCGATCTCGCCGGAGCGGATCTCCTCCGTCCGGACGACGTAAGCAATGTCCCCGTCGGAAAAGACAGGCTCCATACTGTCGCCGGTAATGCGGATGCCGAAATCCGCTTCCTCGGGAACCTCCCCCTCCTCCACGGTGAGAAAGGTCTTCTCTTCGCTGAAAACCGGCTCTCCCCTGCCTGCGGCGGCGGGGGAATCGTAAACGGGAAAGCGCCGCTTCCCCACGCGGCTGTGCCCCGCTTCCCTCTCTAAAAGAGACAGGACGGTGTCCTTGCCCCGCTCATCCAGAAGGGCGTACAGATCCAGGATGCGCTTTTCGTCCGGGGAAATGCTCGCGCCGTCCCCCCCGTCGAAAACCAGCTCTTCCACGCTGGTCCCCAGGGCGTCGGCAATGCGGAACACCGTGGCGAGCCGCGCCGTATCCGAATCCCGCTTCAACATACTGTCCAGCGTGGTATAGGGGATGCCGCTCTCTTTGGCGAGCGCCGCCTTGGTCATCCCGTTTTCCTTGAGCAGCGCCAGCACCTTTTGGCTGAAGGACACGCTCCCGCCCCCTTTCCCGTATCCTGATACAAAGTATTGTATCACAAGACGCCTTGTTTGTAAAGAAAATTCCGTTTTTTCGTTATTTTAATTCTTAAAATTCGTAAAGCGCTGGGCAAAGCACGATCCTCTCGCGGGAAAGTATCAAAAAAATGCATTTATGACAAACAAAATCCATATAAATTTATGATGGAAAACTCCGGGATTTATATTGTTTTGCGGGGAAATGCGTGATAGAATAGTGATTAATTGGAGAGACAGTCGTTTATTCTCCAAAATACTGCAGGAAAGGTGCCTTTTAAGCAAGAGGTGTGTACCATGGCTGTGACAAACAAGAAACTGGTCATCAACACCAAGTGGTGCAAGGGCTGCGGCGTATGCGCCGCCTTCTGTCCCAAAGGCGTTCTGGCGCTGAAGGGGGAAAAGATCCAGGCGGTCAATCCCGACGCTTGCATCAAATGCGGCATGTGCGAAAAGCGCTGCCCGGATTACGCGATCTATCTGGAGGAGGTGCAGTAAATGGGCAAAGTGAAACTGATGCAGGGCAACGAGGCGTGCGTGGAAGGCGCCCTCTATGCCGGCTGCCGCTTTTACGCGGGTTATCCCATCACCCCTTCCACTGAAATTGCCGAAGGCTGCGCCGTTCGGATGCCCCAGGTAGGCGGTCACTTCATTCAGATGGAAGACGAGATCGCGTCCTGCGCCGCCGCCATCGGCGCCAGCGCCGCGGGGGTCAAGTCCATGACCGCCACGTCCGGCCCCGGCTTCTCTCTGAAACAGGAAAATCTGGGCTACGCCTGCCTGACGGAGGTCCCCTTCGTGCTGGTGGACGTTCAGCGCGCCGGTCCCTCCACGGGTCTACCCACCTCTCCCAGTCAGGGCGACGTGATGCAGGCGAAGTGGGGCACCCACGGCGACCATCCCATCATTGCCATCGCGCCCTCCACGGTGGAAGAATGCTTCCGCCTGTGCGTGCGCGCCTTTAACCTGTCCGAAAAGTACCGCACCCCGGTCATTTTCCTGATGGACGAGATCGTGGGACATCTGCGGGAGGGCATCGAGATCCCCGAAGACGGGGAGCTGCCCATCGTAAACCGCGCCATCCCCGCCGATCCCGCTTCCGCCGGGCACGCCTACGCCACCAAGGAGGGGCAGACCGTTCCGGTCATGGCGCCCTTCGGCATGGGTCAGCGGTATAACATCACCGGTCTGATCCACGCGGACGACGGCTTCCCCACCAACTCTACCGACATCGCCGACAGCCAGGTGAAGCGCCTGATCCGGAAGATCGACGACAATCTGGACGACATCCTTTCCTGGGAGGAAAAGGATCTGGACGACGCGGACGTGTGCGTGGTCTGCTTCGGCGGCACCGCCAGAAGCGTTTACAGCGCCGTGGAGACCCTGCGGAACGAGGGCGTGAAGGTGGGCGTGTTCCGTCCCATCACCGTTTGGCCCTTCCCCGCCGAGGAAATGCGCCGGATCGCCGGCAAAGTGAAGAAGATCATCGTTGCCGAACACAACGACGGCCAGATGCTCCTGGAAGTCCAGCGGGTCACCGGGCTGTATGACAAGATCGGCTTCGTGGGCAAGGTCAACGGTACCGTCATCACCCCCGAAGAGATCGTCAAAGCTGTGAAGGAGGGTTAAATCATGCCGTCTAAATTGATCGATAAGTATTTCCGGGAAGATCACCTTCCCCACATCTGGTGCCCCGGCTGCGGACACGGCGTCCTGATGCGGGACGTGGCGCAGGCGGTGGAAAACATCGGGCTGGATAAGGATAAAGTGGTGCTGGTCTCCGGGATCGGCTGCTCCTCCCGTGCCGCCGGTTACATGGACTTCAACACCATGCACACCACCCACGGCAGAGCCCTCGCCTTTGCCACCGGCATCAAGATGGCGCGCCCCGAGCTGGAAGTCATCTGCATCATGGGCGACGGTGACGCCAGCGCCATCGGTGGCAATCATCTGATCCACGCCGCACGCCGGAACATCGGCATCACCGCCATCGTGTTCAACAACGACATTTACGGGATGACCGGCGGTCAGTACTCTCCCACCACCCCCTACGGTGAAAAGGGCACCACGGCTCCCTACGGCAACATTGACCGTCCCTTCGACATCGCCAAGGTCGCCGAGGCGGCGGGCGCGACCTACACCGCCCGCGGCACCGCCTTTGACGCGGTGCGCACCACCAAGCTCATTGAAGACGGCATCCGCCACAAAGGCTTTTCCGTCATCGAATGCGCCTCCATCTGCCCCACCTACTACGGGCGGAAGAACAAGAAGGGCAGCGCGGTGGATATGTATACCTGGCAGAAAGAAAACAGCATCCCCGTGGAGAAGGCAAAGACCATGTCCCCCGAAGAATTGAAGGGGAAACTGGTGGTCGGCAAGCTCTCCGAGGACGATTTCCCCGAGTTGACCGAGCAGTATCAAGCCATCATCGACCGGGTGAGAAAGTAAGGAGGGACATCGATGAGCAAAATGGAAATTCGTCTTGCCGGCACCGGCGGACAGGGTCTGATCACCGGGACCATCATCCTGGCGGAAGCAGGCATTTTCGAGAACAAGTTCGTGGCGCAGTCTCAGTCCTACGGCCCCGAAGCGCGGGGCGGTATGTGCAAGGGCGAGGTCATCATTTCCGACGAGAGGATCGGCTTCACCAAGGTCACCAAACCCACCTTCGTCATGGCGCTCTCTCAGCTTTCCTTCGAGAAGTACTGCTTCGGGCTGGACGAGGACTGCTTCGTTCTGGTGGATGAGACCATCGACGTACCGAAAGAATACGATCACAAGAAGTTCATGAAGCTCCCCATTCTTGCCACCGCCCGTGAAAAGGTGGGCAAGATGCAGACGGTGAACATCGTTTCCGTGGGCGCCATCAATAAGATCCTGGGGCTTTGCAGCGACGAGAGCATCAAGGAAGCCGTGCTTCTGCACGTGCCGAAGGGTACGGAGGAACTTAACCTGAAGGCGCTTTACGAGGGCGCCGCTCTGGTGAAATAAGGCAGATAAGGAGAAGAAAGCATGAAGATCCACGAATACCAAGCGCGGGAATTGTTCGTTCAGTACGGCATCCCCTGCCCGGTCGGTTATCTGGCGCTGAACGCTCAGGAAGCGGTCAATGCCGCCAAGAAACTGGGCGCCTATCCGGTGGTAGTCAAAGCGCAGATCCACTCCGGCGGCAGAGGAAAAGCCGGCGGCGTGAAGCTGTGCCATAACGAAGAAGAAGTCCGTCAGTTTGCGGGAGAGCTTATCGGTAAGCGCCTCTATACCAAGCAGACCGGACCCGAGGGCAAGGAAGTACAGCGCCTGTTTGTCACGGAGGGCGCTCACATCGCCCGGGAATACTACCTTTCCATGACGGTGGATTCCGCCGCCGCCTGCGTGACGATGATCGCCTCCGCCGAGGGCGGCACGGAGATCGAAGAGCTGTCCAAGGAGCATCCCGAAAAGATCCTCCAGCAGCGGATCGACCCCACCCACGGCTACAAGGATTACGACGGCTGGGAAATGGCGCAGAAGCTGGGGCTTTCCGGCAGTCTCGCCAAGGATTTTGTGAAGATCGCCCGGGGCATGTATAAGCTCTTTATGGAAAAGGACTGCTCCCTGGTGGAGATCAATCCCCTGGTGGAATCTCACGACGGCAGAATGTTTGCCATCGACGCCAAGGTGAACTTTGACGACAACGCCCTGTTCCGTCATCCCGACATCGTTTCCCTCCGCGACCTCAACGAGGAGGATCCCAAGGAGATCCAGGCGTCCAAGTACGACCTGAACTACGTTTCTCTGGACGGCTCCGTGGGTTGTATGGTCAACGGCGCCGGCCTTGCCATGGCGACCATGGACATCATCAAGTCCTTCGGCGGCAGTCCCGCCAACTTCCTGGACGTGGGCGGCTCCGCCACCACCGAACGGGTCACGGCGGCGTTTGAGATCCTGCTGTCCGACCCCAACGTGAAAGCCATTCTGGTGAACATCTTCGGCGGCATCATGAAGTGCGACGTCATCGCCCAGGGCATTGTGGAAGCGGCGAAGGCGATGCAGATCAACGTGCCCGTCGTGGTGCGGCTGGACGGTACCAACGCCGACCTGGGTCGTGAGATCCTTGCGGGCTCCGGCTTGTCCCTGGTGCCCGCCGCCACCTTTGCCGAAGCCGCGAAGACCGCGGTGGAGCTGGCGAAGTAAGGAGGTAGTAAAGATGATTCTTGTCAACAAAGATACCAAAGTCATCGTCCAGGGGATCACCGGTTCCCAGGGCAGATTTCACACCGAGCAGATGCTCAACTACGGCACCAAGATCGTCGCGGGTACCACCCCCGGCAAGGGCGGCCAGGAAGTTTTGGGCGTGCCGGTATTCAACACCGTAAAGGAAGCGAAGGCTGCCACCGGCGCCAACTGCTCCATCATCTACGTGCCCCCGGCGTTCGCGGCGGACGGCATTTTTGAAGCGGTGGACGCGGAGCTGGATCTGGTCGTCTGCATCACCGAGGGTATTCCCGTTCTCGATATGATGCGGGTGAAGAACTATATGATAGGCAAGAAGACCCGTCTCATCGGTCCCAACTGCCCCGGCCTCATTTCCCCCGGCGCCTGCAAGGTGGGCATCCTGCCCGGCTTCATTCACGTGCCCGGTCACGTGGGCGTTATGTCCCGCTCCGGTACCCTGACCTATGAGGCGGTGCATCAGCTCACCACCCGGAACATCGGTCAGTCCACCGCCGTGGGCATCGGCGGCGACCCCATCCGGGGCACCGGCTTCATCGACGTTCTGTCTATGTTCAACGACGATCCCGACACCTACGCCGTAGTCATGATCGGTGAGATCGGCGGCAGCGGCGAGGAAGAAGCGGCGGAGTGGATCAAGGCGAATATGAAGAAGCCCGTGGTCGCCTTCATCGGCGGCAAGACCGCTCCCAAGGGCAAGCGTATGGGTCACGCCGGCGCCATCATCTCCGGCGGCAAAGGCACCCAGGCGGGCAAGGTAGCCGCCCTGGAAGCAGCGGGCGTTATGGTCGCTCCCACCCCCGATAAGATCGGCGATACCCTGGTGGAAGCCATCAAAGCCGCCGGCATCTACGAAAAGTGCCTGGTAAAATAA
>CAMPCJ010000016.1 GCA_946645685.1 uncultured Clostridia bacterium
ATGTCCATGCCGCGGATCTTGTCGATCTTGTCGTACTCGATCTCGGGGAAGATCAACTGTTCCTTGATGCCCAGGGAGTAGTTGCCGCGTCCGTCAAAGGCGTCGGGATTGATACCCTTGAAGTCGCGCACTCTCGGCAGAGCCAGGTTGAAGAGCCGATCCATGAATTCGTACATCATTTCGCCCCGGAGGGTGACCTTCGCACCGATCTTCTGCCCGGCGCGGATCTTGAAGTTCGCAACGGACTTCTTCGCCACGGTGGGAACAGCCTTCTGACCGGTGATCAGGGTCAACTCGTCGATGACGTTGTCGATGACCTTGGGATTCTCTTTCGCGTCGCCGGCGCCCACGTTGAGGATGATCTTCTCAACCTTGGGGATCTGCATGACGCTCTTATACTTGAATTCGTCCATCAGAGCGGGGCGGACGTCTTTCACGTACAGTTCTTTCAGTTTTGCTGCCATTCTTTCGTCCTCCTCTCTCAGATCTCGTTGCCGCACTTGGCGCAGACGCGGGTCTTCTTATCCCCGTCCATTTTGACGTGGGTACGAACGCCCTTGCCGCACTTGGGGCAATACAAACTGACCTTGCAGGCGGGGATAGCGCCTTCCGCCTTTACGATGCCGCCGGTCTCGCCCTGCTTTCTGGGCTTGACGTGCTTGGTCACCATGTTGAGACCCTCAACGATGACCTTCCCTTCCTTGGGGCTGACTTCCAGGACCTTGCCGGTCTTGGGAGTGCCGGGCTTGGTGAACTTGTTGGCGTAGCTGCCAACGTTCAACACGACGGTATCGCCTTTTTTAATATGAAGTTTGTTCATGTTACAAGCTTATGCTGCGTACAACCGGATCTGTCCGATTGCTCAGCACTACGTCTCCTTCCGTAAGTTTTAACCTGACAAGGATCAGAGTACTTCGGGAGCGAGAGAGAGGATCTTCAGATAATCCTTATCGCGAAGCTCTCTTGCCACCGGACCGAAGATACGGGTTCCCCTGGGAGTCTTGTCATCCTTGATGATAACCGCCGCGTTCTCGTCAAATCTCACGTAAGATCCGTCAGATCTGCGAGTGGGGTGCACGGTGCGAACGATGACAGCCTTAACGACTTCACCCTTCTTGACCATGCCACCGGGGGTCGCTTTCTTAACTGCGCAAACCACAACGTCGCCGATGGCGCCGTAGCGTCTGCCGGTACCGCCGAGTACGCGAATGCACATCAGCTCTTTCGCGCCGGTGTTATCAGCGACCTTCATCATACTTTGCTGCTGAATCACGTTACGTTACCTCCAATCGGCTTATTTTGCTTTCTCGATGATCGCGCTGAGGCGCCATCTCTTGTTCTTGGAAAGGGGTCTGGTCTCGGTGATTTCGACCTTATCGCCCACACCCGCTTCACCTTTTTCGTCGTGCGCCATGAATTTCACGGTGCGCTTGACGATCTTACCGTAGAGGGGGTGTTTCACGTTATCTTCGATGGCGACCACAATGGTCTTTTCCATCGCGGTGGAGACGACCTTCCCTACACGGGTTTTTCTGAGATTTCTTTCCATGTCCTGTCTCCTTTCCTCACTTTGCGTCCGTACCGGCCAGTTCCTTCTCGCGGATGACGGTCATCAGACGGGCAATGGTCTTGCGAGTCTCGACGATCTTCTGCGGGTTGTCCAGCTGGTTGATGGCGTGTTGAAAGCGGAGGTTGAAGAGTTCTTCCTTCTTGGAGACCAATTCGCTTTTCAGCTCTTCCACGGTCTTCTCTCTGATTTCATTCAGTTTCATACCTCTTCCTCCTTCACTTCCTTAGTCACGAACTTGCATTTGATCGGAAGCTTGTGAGCGGCGAGACGCATGGCTTCTTTGGCTTGCTCTTCGGTGATACCGTCCATCTCGAACATAACTCTGCCGGGCTTGACCACGGCGACCCAGTATTCGGGAGAACCTTTACCGGAACCCATACGGGTCTCGGCGGGCTTTTCGGTGATGGGCTTATCGGGGAAGATCTTGATCCAAACCTGACCGCCGCGCTTGATGTAACGGGTCATGGCGATACGAGCCGCCTCGATCTGGTTGCTGGTGATCCAGGCGGGTTCCAGAGCCATCAGGCCGAAGGAACCGTTGGTCACCTTATTGCCGCGATACGCTTTGCCGGTGAGGCGACCACGATGGACGCGGCGATACTTTACTCTTTTAGGCATTAACATTTCTGCGTCCTCCTCCTTCTCTCGGAGAATTGCCGCCGAAGCGACGGTTGTCACGACGGTCGCCCTGACGTCTGTCACCGCGGGGGCGACGGTCGCCGGTGCGGAAGTCCTGGCGTCTGGGGTTGGTGCGGTTCACAGTCTGCAGGACTTCGCCGCGATAGATCCAGATCTTAACGCCGACTTTACCGTAGGTGGTGTTGGCTTCCGCGAAGCCGTAGTCGATGTCCGCGCGCAGGGTCTGCAGCGGAATGGTGCCCTCGTGGTAATGCTCCACACGGGCGATCTCGGCGCCGCCGATACGACCGGAGCCGCAGACCTTGATCCCGCGGGCGCCCAGGCGCATGGTACGGCCGATGGCGAGCTTCACGGCGCGACGGAAGGAGATCCGGCGCTCCAGCTGACCGGCGATGTTTTCCGCGACCAGCTGCGCGTTCAGATCGGGCAGCTTGACTTCGGAAACGTTCACGGCAACGCTCTTGCCGAGGAGTTTTTCCAATTCTGCGCGGAGCTTGTCGATCTCCGTGCCGCCGCGGCCGATGATGATACCGGGCTTGGCGCAATGGATGGTCACTTTGACCTTGGTGGCGGTGCGCTCGATCTCGATCTTGGGAACGCCCGCGGCATTCAGTTTCTTCTTCAGGTACTTTCTCAGGTTGTAGTCGGAAACCAGAGTGTCACCGAAGTCTTCCTTCTTGGCATACCATCTGGAATCCCAGTCTTTGATAACACCGACTCTCAGGCCGTGGGGGTTGACTTTCTGTCCCATCTCAGTTTCCTCCTTTCTCTTCCAGTGCGACGGTAATGTGAGAAGCGCGCTTCAGGATGCGGAACGCTCTTCCCTGCGCCCGGGGCATGATCCGCTTCAGGGTCGTGCCGGGGGTGGCGTAGCACTCGGCTACGAACAGCTTATCCTTGTCCATCTGGAAATTGTTCTCGGCGTTTGCGATGGCTTCGTTCAAAATCTTCAAGATAGGCTCAGCGGCGCTTTTGGGAGTGTTCATCAGGATACCCCGCGCAAGGGCGGCATCCTTCCCGCGGATGAGGTCGAGAACGACCTTGACCTTACGGGTGGAGATACGGACTTCCTCTCTCCGCGCCACGGCTCTTTTCTTTGCCGTTTCGTTCATGGTGACTGTATCCTCCTTTGCGATCAACTGTTGGCGGTCTTGTTGCCGGAATGCCCACGGAAGGTCCGGGTCAACGCGAACTCGCCCAGTTTATGGCCGACCATATCCTCGGTGATGTACACCGGGACGTGCTTTCTGCCGTCATAGACGGCAATGGTGTGGCCGATGAATTCCGGAAAGATGGTGGAAGAACGGGACCAGGTCTTTACGACTTCCTTCACATTCTTCTTGTTCATTTCCTCGATCGCCGCGAAAAGCTTTTCCTGGACGAACGGTCCTTTTTTAATGCTTCGAGACATATTCGTTACTCCTTTCCTCAGCGGTCGTTGCGGCGCTTCACGATGAACTTATTGGTGCGCGCCTTCTTGTTTCTCGTCTTATAACCCATAGTGGGCTTGCCCCAGGGGGTGACGGGGGTCGGACGACCGATGGGGGAACGGCCTTCGCCGCCGCCGTGCGGGTGATCACAGGGGTTCATAACGGAACCGCGCACGTGGGGACGGATGCCGAGGTGACGGGTCTTACCGGCTTTACCGATCTTGACGTTCTCGTGATCCAGGTTGCCCACCTGACCGATGGTCGCGACGCAATCCAAACGGACCAGACGAACTTCGCCGGAGGGCAGACGAACCTGCGCCATGCCGTCTTCCTTCGCCATCAGCTGCGCCATAGCGCCGGCGCTGCGAACCATCTGAGCGCCGCGGCCGGGGTAAAGCTCGATGTTGTGGATCAAGGTACCCACGGGGATGTTGCCAATGGGAAGGGCGTTGCCGGGTTTGATGTCGGACTGGGGACCGGAGGTGATCACGTCGCCGACCTTCAAACCGACGGGAGCCACGATGTAGCTCTTCTTGCCGTCCTCATACTGGATGAGGGCGATGTTGGCGGTGCGGTTGGGGTCGTATTCCAGCGCGATGACCGTGGCGGAAGCCTGGGTGGCGCGCTTGAAATCGATCACACGGTATTTTCTGCGGTTGCCGCCGCCGTGGTGGCGAACGGTGATGCGGCCGAGGTTGTTACGGCCGGCGTTCTTCTTCATCGGCTCGAGAAGGCTCTTCTCGGGCGCCTTTTTGGTGAGCTCCGCAAAGCTCAGAACGCTCATATTTCTTCTGCCGGGTGTGGTCGGCTTATACATCTTTGTAGGCATGAACCGTACCTCCTTACATCATCCCATCGAAGAACTCGATGGTCTTGGAGCCCTCGGTCAGCGTGACGATGGCTTTCTTCCAGGCGCTCGTCTTACCGACGTGCACGCCCATTCTCTTTTCCTTGGCTTTCATGGAAACGGTGTTCACCGCTTTCACTTCCACCTTGAACAATTCTTCGACAGCCTTCGCGATCTCCACCTTGGTGGCGCCGTCGGCAACGCGGAAGGTGTATTTCTTCTGCGCGGCCTGAGCCATGGACGCTTCGGTGATCACGGGCTTTAAGATCACATCATATGCCGTTTTCATGCTTGGTAAACCTCCTCGATCACTGCCAGGGCGGGCTTGGAGATGACCATCTGCGTGTGGTTGAGGATCTCATACACGTTGAGGTTGTTCGCCTGACAGGTAGTGGCGCCGGGGATGTTGGCAATGCTCTTGATGGTCATCGCGTCCACCTCGGGCAGAACGATCAGCGGCTTTCTGCCGGCGTTCAGCGCCTTCAGCATTTCCGCCATGGTGCGGGTCTTGTACTCGGTGGCGCGGATCTCGTCCACCACGATGATCTCGTTCTCCACCGCCTTCGCGGAGAGAGCGCTCTTCAGCGCCACGCGGCGGACCTTCTTATTGATGGTCACCTTGTAGCTGCGGGGCTTGGGGCCCAGGGCGATGCCGCCGTGCGTCCACTGCGGAGAGCGGGTGGAACCCTGACGGGCGCGGCCGGAGCCTTTCTGCTTCCAGGGCTTCTTGCCGCCGCCGGAAACTTCGCTTCTGGTTTTGGTAGACTGCGTACCTTGTCTTTGATTCATCAGATAGGCGCGGACGACGCTGTGGAGAACGCTCTTGTTCACTTCGGCGCCGAAGAGTTCCTCGGAGAGGGTGATTTCACCGACGACCTGTCCTGCCATATCATATACATTCACAGTAGGCATTATTATTTCTCCCTTCTCTCGATTTACGCTTTCACGCTGTCACGGATGAAAACGATGCCGTTCTTCGCGCCGGGGATCGCGCCGCGGATGGCGACGATGTTGTTCTCGGCGTCGATCTTGACGACCTTCAGGTTGAGAATGGTCACCTGCTCGTTACCGTACTGACCAGCCATCTTCTTGTTCTTGAACACGCGGGAAGGGCTGGAGCAGGCGCCCATGGAGCCGACTTCCCGATGCACGGGGCCGGTACCGTGGGTCATACGCAGGGTCTTGTAGTTCCAGCGCTTGACGGCGCCGGTGTAACCGCGACCCTTGGTGATGCCGGTAACGTCTACCGCCTCGCCGGCGGCAAAGGTATCCGCGGAGACGGTATCGCCAACGTTCATGGCGTCCGCGCCTTCCAGGCGGAATTCCTTCAAATACTTCTTAAGGGTGGTGCCGCTCTTCTTGAAGTGTCCCTTCAAGGGGTTGGTCACCTTGCGCTCCACGATATCCTGGAAACCCAGCTGAACGGCGCTGTAGCCGTCGGTCTCCGCCGTCTTCTTCTGCACCACGGTGCAGGGGCCGGCTTCCACGAGGGTCACGGGAATGACGGAGCCGTCTTCCGTGAAGATCTGGGTCATGCCCAGCTTCTTGCCGATAATTGCTTTCTTCATTGGTTCCTCCTAAAACACGTTATTGGTCGGCAGTGCCGACTTGACTGTTTTCCGTCGGTTTACTCGAACCGGTATTCCAGCTCGACGCCGGCGGGAAGCTCGATCGACATGAGCGCGTCAACAGTTGCCTTGCTGGGGTTCATTACGTCGATAAGCCGCTTGTGGGTGCGCATCTCAAACTGCTCCCGGCTGTCCTTGTACTTGTGCACGGCGCGAAGGATGGTAACGATCTCCTTCTGCGTGGGCAGCGGGATGGGTCCGGAGACCTTGGAGCCGCAGCGCTTTGCGGTTTCCACGATCTTCTCGGCGCTTTGATCGATGATGGTGTGATCATACGCCTTCAGACGGATGCGGATCTTTTCTTTTGCCATGATTGTGCCTCCTATATAATATTTTTGGAAGATTTGCCGTCGGTAACGGCGACGGCTTGACCTTTGCTTGACGGGAAGCGCAGAAATACGGTGCCGGGTGTTTCTTGTCTTGCAAAGAAATTACTCCGCCGGTAAGGCACAAAGCCTCGGGGCGGAGAAAGCATCGCAAGTCTGCTTTCGCCCGATTTCCGGACATGCTCACCGGAAGTTCCCAGCCGTTTCCGGGCAAAACGGACGGCTGCAATCTACCGGCTCAACGCACGTCAAGCACGGGCTATTATAGAGGAAACGAAAGTAGAAAGCAAGGGGCAAATCAAAAATTCATAAAATATTTACAAATTTTTCCGTACTTTTCCCGGATAAACGGAAAAAAACGGGTACAAACTATGGAAAAACACACCATTTAAGGGAAAGGAGTACATCTTGCGCATTCGGAACGCTATTTTGGCTTTTTTGGGCGGGCTGGTCGCCTACCCGATCATCGAACTGTTATACCGGCAATGGACGCACTGGACCATGTCCATTCTGGGGGGCTTTTGCTTTATGGCGGCGTACCTCGTCTACGAAGCCCTGGAGGGGCGCCCTCTGTGGTGGCGCGCCGTGGTCAGCGGCGTGATCATCACGGAGTTGGAATTCATCACCGGGGTGATCGTAAACCTGCAGCTTCACTGGCACGTTTGGGATTACAGCCAACTGTGGGGCAACGTGGCGGGGCAGATCTGTCCCCTGTTCAGTTTTTTCTGGATCCTTCTGTCCCTGGGAGACATGCTCCTGATCCGCGCCATCAAGCGGCACGTCGGGAAGCGCGCCGCAGCCGCTTGACAAAAAAAGAAGCACCTTTCGGTGCTTCTTTTTTTGCGCTGTCAGATGATGTCCACGACCACCTTGACGTTTTTCTTGGCGGCGCAGGCTTTCATCACGGAACGGATCGCTTTGGCGATGCGTCCCTGCTTGCCGATGACTTTGCCCATATCTTCGGGCGCGACGCTGAGTTCCAGGTGCAGGATGTCCCCTTCCTGGCGCTCCACGACCTGAACCTCATCGGGCTGGGTGACGAGCGCCTTCGCGATATCGATCAATATCTGTTTCATCCTTTTGCTCCTTACTCGATGACGCCGCTCTTCTTCAGGATAGACCTGACGGTATCGGTGGGCTGAGCGCCGTTGGCGATCCACTTCTTAGCCGCCTCCGCATCCACGTTGATCGCGGGGGGATCCATCAGCGGATTGTAGGTGCCGATCTCTTCAATGAAGCGACCGTCCCGGGGAGAACGGGAATCCGCCACCACCACACGGTAGAACGGAGCCTTCTTCGCACCCATTCTTCTGAGTCTGATTTTCACTGCCATTTTTCTTTCACCTCCTTCGGGTAGTTTCAAGCGAAATGCTTTTTATTCTGAAATCCTAAAAAGGAAATTTCATGCGTTTGCCTTTTTTGCCGGAAAACTGCTTCATCATCTTATTGACGCTTTCAAATTGCCGCAGGAGCTTATTCACGTCCTCCACGCTCTGCCCGCAGCCGGCGGCGATGCGCCGCTTCCGGGAGGCGTTGATGAGATCCGGCTTTTGCCGCTCCCGGGGGGTCATGGATTGAATGATCGCCTTCATCCGGTCGATGGCGCGTTCGTCCACCTGAACGTCCTTCATGGCGCCCGCCTTCATACCGGGGATCATTCCCATCAGCTGTTCCAGGGAGCCCATTTTTTTCAGGGAGTCGAACTGCTCCATATAATCCTCCAGGGTGAAGGTATTGGAGCGGAGCTTCTGCTCCATTTCCCGCGCCTGCTTTTCATCGAAGGCGGCTTCCGCCCGGTCGATGAGGGACAGCACGTCGCCCATACCGATGATGCGGCTCGCCATCCGGTCGGGGTAGAAGGGCTCCAAAGCGTCCAGCTTTTCGCCGGTGCCGATGAACTTGATGGGCTTGCCGGTGACGTAACGCACGGAAAGCGCCGCCCCGCCCCTGGTATCGCCGTCCATTTTGGTGAGCAAAACGCCGGTGATATCCAAAAGATCGTTGAAGCTTTCCGCCACGTTCACGGCGTCCTGTCCGGTCATGGCGTCCACCACCAGCAGGATCTCCGTGGGAGAAACGGTGGCTTTGATCTGCCGCAGCTCCTCCATCAGTTCTTCATCCACGTGGAGACGACCGGCGGTGTCCAGGATCACCAGATCCCGGGCGTTCTTTTCCGCGAAGGCGACGCCCTCTTTGGCGATCTTCACCGCATCCTTAGATCCGTCGATGGAAAAAACGGGAACTTCCACCTGCTCCCCCACCACTTTCAGCTGGGTGACGGCGGCGGGACGGTACACGTCGCAAGCCACCAGCAAAGGCCGCTTGCCCTGCTGCTTCATCAGCCGCGCCAATTTCGCGGACTGAGTGGTTTTACCGCTGCCCTGCAGACCGCACATCATAATGACGGTGGGCGGCTTGGGAGAAATGGTGATCTTCTCATTTTCGGAGCCCATGATCTCGATGAGCTCCTCCCGGACGATCTTCACCACTTGCTGGGCGGGGACGAGGCTTTCCAGCACCTCCTGCCCCACGGCACGCTGGGAGACCCGGGCGACGAATTCCTTGACTACCTTGAAGTTGACGTCCGCTTCCAGCAGCGCCAGCTTGATCTGCCGCATACCCGCTTTGACGTCCGCTTCCGTGAGTTTGCCTTTGTTGCGGAAGGACTGAAACGCGGCGCTCATCTTATCCATCAAGCCCTGCAGCATCGCCATGTTTCATCCCTCCTTATCAGAATAATTCTTTCAATTCTTTCAAAAGCGCCGCCCGCTCATCGGGAGAAGCGCTTTTCTCAATACGCTCGCACAAGGCGACGCCCGTTTCCCGGAGCCGGAGCAAGTGAAGCTTTTCTTCATACGCCTTCAACTCTTCACAAGTGCGGTGGATCAGATCCCGCACCGCCTGGCGGCTGGTGCCGGTCTCCTGCGCGATCTCCGCCAGGGAAAGATCCTCCCCGTAATACGCCTCGAACGCCGCGCGCTTTTTGGGAGAGAGAAGGTCGCCGTAGCGGTCAAAATAGACCCAGACTTTCAGATCCTTTTCAAACACTTCTTTGCTCCGCTGTCAAGAGTTTTTCTTTACACCTGCGTATGATAGCACAGACGCCGCCCTTTGTCAAGGGGTTTCCTCGCATTTGCATAAGAAAAACGGTCAACGCAAAAGCGTTGACCGTTTTTTCAAAAATGGATCGTTCCGGTCAGGAACAGGAAACAGACCACGGAGACTGCCAGAAGCAAAAGCGGCAAAAGCACCGTCCGCCACGAGAAGCGCGGCGCGCTGTCGGCAGGGGGCATCCACCCGATGCGGCGCAGAGCGGAGACCAGCGGCTTATACAAAAGCAGGGTCAGGGCGGCGTTCATACTTCCCTTCACCGCGTTGAAGGGGATAAAGACGGGCAGAAGCATGCCCGCCACAACGTTTCGCGGCACGCCCATATAGAGGGGCGTGACCAGCCAATTCCACAAGGTCATGCTGATGACCATCATCAAAACGCCGCTGACCAGTCCGGCGAGAGCGCCGGAGCGGGAACGTTTTTTCTGATAGATCCAGGCGGCAGGGAGAGCAAAGGAGCAGGTGGAAAGCACGTTCATCAAGAAGCCCCAAAAGCCGGTGCCGGAAACGGTGAGCATTTCCACCAGAGAGACCGCCAGGGAAATGCCCGCGGCGGCAAGGGGCCCCAGGGCAAAGCCCGCGATGACCACCACGGCGTCCTTGGGATCGTAACTGAGAAAGCCCGCCACATTGGGAACGAATTTTCCCAGCAGGGTGGCGGCAAAAGCCAGGGCGGCAAACATGGCAGCCGCGGCGAGTTTGGTGATTTTTTGATTTTGTTTCATCCTTTTCTCCTTTCAGACGGGGAGCTTTGAAAGGAGAGAAAAAAGCGCCCCTGCAAAAAGCAGGGGCGCAAAGCGCACGTAATGCGTTTTTTCTTCTCTCATCCGGACTATACCGTCGGTACAGGAATTTCACCTGTTCAGCCTTGCGGCTCGCGGACTATACCGCCGGTGTGGAATCACACCAACCCCTGAAGAATGTTTTTCGGTCTTACTCAGCGATGTCGATAACGACGCCGGAACCGACGGTTCTGCCGCCTTCACGGATAGCGAAGCGAAGACCCTTTTCAATGGCGATGGGAGCGATCAGCTCAACGTTCATATCAACGTTATCGCCGGGGGCGCACATTTCAACGTCGGCAGGCAGGGTGATCACGCCGGTGACGTCGGTGGTGCGGAAGTAGAACTGAGGTCTGTAGTTGTTGAAGAAAGGAGTATGACGGCCGCCTTCCTTCTCCGTCAGCACGTACACCTGACCGGTGAACTTGGTGTGCGGATGGATGGAACCGGGTTTGGCAAGAACCTGACCTCTTTCGATCTCCTTCTTGTCAACGCCGCGGAGCAGAACGCCGATGTTGTCGCCGGCTTCCGCGTAGTCAAGCAGCTTGCGGAACATTTCGATACCGGTAACAACGGTGTTGCGGGTCTCTTTCAGACCGACGATCTCCACGGTATCGCCCATCTTCAGCTGACCTCTTTCCACACGACCGGTGGCAACGGTGCCGCGGCCGGTGATGGAGAAGACGTCTTCCACAGGCATCAGGAAAGGCATATCAGCCTTACGATCGGGAGTGGGGATGTAGGAGTCGACCGCATCCATCAGTTCATGGATCGGCTTGTACTCGGGAGCGTTGGGGTCGGTGCTGGTGGATTCCAGAGCGTCACGGGCGGAGCCGCGGATGATCGGGATCTCGTCACCGGGGAACTCGTACTTGTTGAGGAGTTCACGGATCTCCATTTCCACCAGTTCGAGGAGTTCTTCATCGTCGACCATATCGGTCTTGTTCATGAACACGACGATGGCGGGCACGCCCACCTGACGAGCGAGCAGGATGTGCTCGTGGGTCTGCTGCAGAGGACCGTCGGTGGCGGCGACGACCAGGATCGCACCGTCCATCTGAGCGGCACCGGTGATCATGTTTTTAACATAGTCAGCGTGGCCGGGGCAGTCCACGTGAGCGTAGTGACGTTTCGCGGTCTCATACTCAACGTGTCTGGTGTTGATCGTGATACCTCTGGCCTTCTCTTCGGGGGCGTTGTCGATCTGATCATAAGCCATGAATTCGATCTTGCCGTCGGAGAGGGAAAGGACCTTGGTGATCGCGGCGGTAAGAGTGGTCTTACCGTGGTCAACGTGACCAATGGTACCAATGTTGACATGGGGTTTCGTTCTTTCGAATTTTGCCTTTGCCATTGTGTTTTCCTCCTAAAGATGTTGTTTGTCTTGTTTGTATTATAGGATATTTTTAATGACTTGTCAATGACCTGCGCCCTTGATGATCTGCTGCTGAATGGAAACAGGTACTTCGGCGTAGTGATCGGGCTCCATGGTGTAGGTGCCTCTGCCCTGCGTCTTGGAACGCAGGTCGGTGGCGTACCCGAACATTTCTGCCAGCGGCACTTCGCAGGTGATCTGCTGACCGCCGCCCACGGCGTCCATACCCAACACGCTTCCGCGGCGCTGGTTGATGTTGCCGATGACGTCGCCCATGTAATCATCCGGCGTGACCACCACCACTTTCATGATGGGCTCGGTAATGGTGGGATCCGCCTTACGCATCGCTTCCTTGAAAGCCATGGAACCGCAGATCTTGAACGCCATTTCCGAAGAGTCGACTTCGTGATAAGAGCCGTCGAACACAGTGACCTTGGTGTCCACCACGTTGTAACCGGCAACAACACCGGACTCCATGGCGCCGCGAACACCGGCATCCACCGCGGGAAGATATTCCTTGGGGATGGCGCCGCCGACCACTTTGTTGATAAACTCGTATCCCTTACCGGGCTCGTTGGGCTCAATGGTCATCTTCACGTGAGCGTACTGACCCTTACCACCGGACTGACGGGCGTATTTCACGTCCACAGTCGCTTCCTTGCGAATGGTCTCGCGGTAGGCGACCTGGGGTTTACCCACGTTCGCTTCCACACGGAATTCACGCAGAAGGCGATCCACGATGATCTCCAGGTGAAGTTCGCCCATACCGGCGATGATGGTCTGACCGGTCTCCTCGTCGGTAGAGACCTTAAAGGTGGGATCTTCCTCGGCAAGCTTTGCCAGGGCGATGCCCATCTTTTCCTGACCGGCTTTCGTCTTGGGCTCGATGGCGACCCGGATAACGGGATCCGGGAAGTCCATGGACTGCAGGACGATGGGGTTCTTTTCATCACACAGGGTGTCGCCCGTGGTGGTGTACTTGACCCCGATCACGGCGGCGATGTCGCCGGCGTAGATCATGTCGGTGTCTTCCCGATGGTTGGCGTGCATCAAAACGATGCGCCCCAGACGCTCGCGCTTGTCCTTCACGGAGTTGTACACGGTGGAACCCGTGGCGACCGATCCGGAATAGACACGGACGAAGCACAACCGTCCCACAAAGGGGTCGGTCGCGATCTTGAACGCCAGAGCCGAGAAGGGTTCGGACTCGCTGGGATGGCGATCCTCTTCCTCATCGGTGCCGGGCTTCTTACCAACGATCGCGGGAATGTCCAGCGGAGACGGCATATAATCGACGATAGCGTCGAGCAGCTTCTGCACGCCCTTGTTCCGATAGGAGGTCCCGCACAGAACGGGAACGATCTTACCGGAGATGGTGCAGGCGCGAATGGCTTTGTGGATCTCCTCCTCGGTGATCTCCTCGCCCTCGAGATACTTCTCAAAGAGCGCGTCGTCACTGTCGGCGATGGCTTCCAAAAGCTGGGTGCGGTACTCCTGCGCCTTTTCCATCAGATCCGCCGGCACTTCGCCGACTTGGATGTCCGTACCGTCGTCGTTGGTATAAATGAAGGATTTCATCTGTACCAGGTCGACCAGACCCTTGAAGTCCTCCGCCTGCCCGATGGGCAGCTGGATCGGCACGGGATTGGCTTTCAACCGTTCATGGATCTGCGAGACAACGCGATAGAAATTCGCGCCGCCGATGTCCATCTTGTTGACGTAAGCCATACGAGGCACGTTGTACTTCGTAGCCTGACGCCAAACGGTCTCAGACTGGGGTTCGACGCCGCCCTTGGCGCAGAAAACGGCTACCGCGCCGTCCAGCACCATAAGGCTACGCTCCACCTCTACGGTGAAGTCAACGTGGCCGGGGGTGTCGATGATGTTGATTCGATTGTTTTTCCAGAAACAGGTCGTGGCAGCGGAAGTGATGGTGATACCTCTCTCCTGCTCCTGCTCCATCCAGTCCATGGTAGCGGATCCGTCGTGGGTCTCGCCCAGCTTGTGGGTACGACCCGTGTAATACAGGATACGCTCGGTGGTGGTGGTTTTACCGGCGTCGATATGCGCCATGATACCAATGTTTCTGGTTCTTTCCAGTGGGTATTCTCTCGGCATTTTTCGCTCCGTTTCCTTTTCAAAGATTGTTCCCAAAACCCGAAAGATCTATGCAGCTCGGGCGAAGACGGGATCAATATCTGTAATGAGCGAAAGCCTTGTTGGCTTCTGCCATTTTGTGTGTGTCTTCTTTCTTTTTAACCGCTGCACCGAGACCGTTGGTCGCATCCATGATCTCATTCGCCAACCGCTCGCACATATTCTTTTCACTGCGCGCTCTGGCATAGGTGATGAGCCAACGAAGCCCAAGGGTCTGTCTTCTTTCCGGCCGTACGTCGATCGGCACCTGATAGGTGGCGCCGCCCACGCGTCTCGCTTTGATCTCCAGCGAGGGCATGATGTTTTCCAGGGCCTTCTGGAAGGTTTCAAGAGGATCGTTGCCGCTCTTTTCCTTCACGATGTCAAACGCATCGTAAACGATCTTCTGCGCAACGCCCTTTTTGCCGTCCTGCATAATGTTGTTCACCAGCTTGGTGACCAGCTTGGATCCATAGATAGGATCCGGCAGAACGTCTCTTTTTGAAATCTGACCTCTGCGTGGCACTGATTCTTCCCTCCTTCATCTTAGTATGAATTCTTCGGTACTCCGGCACGATGGGTGCCGGTAAGTGCTTCATCAGAGATCATATATTATAAAATGTATAATTCCTGATGCAAAGCACAACATTTGCGAGATCGAATTACTTCTTCGGTCTCTTCGCCCCGTACTTGGAGCGCGCCTGGTTCCGCCCGTCTACACCCTGGGTATCCAGCGTGCCGCGGATGATGTGGTAACGAACGCCGGGAAGGTCCTTGACCCTTCCGCCGCGGATCATAACGACAGAGTGCTCCTGCAGGTTATGACCGATACCGGGGATGTACGCGGTAACTTCGTTTCCGTTGGTCAGTCTGACCCTGGCGATCTTCCGCAGAGCGGAGTTCGGCTTCTTCGGGGTCTTGGTGGACACCTTCGTGCAGACACCGCGCTTCTGCGGGCAAGCGGCTGCAACGGTTTCCTTCTTCAGGGTGTTGACAGTGACCTGCAGGGCGGGCGACTTGGACTTATAGGTGACCTTTTCACGACCAAAGCGCACCAATTGGTTGAATGTTGGCATATTGCACCTCCTTTCTCGATATTCGACCTATCCTATCACAACTTGGAAAAAATTGCAACACCGATCGGGACGTGCAAAATGCTTTTCTGCATTTTGCACAAAACCCGTTCGGAAAATAGGAACTAAATTAGCGGTTTTCCTTAAAAGATCACGTCTTCCCCGTTTTCATGAGAGGCGACCTGCACGTTGCGATAACGCTCCATGCCGGTACCGGCGGGGATGAGTTTGCCGATGATGACGTTCTCTTTCAGACCCAGCAGCGGGTCGACCTTGCCCTTGATGGCGGCTTCCGTCAGGACCTTGGTGGTCTCCTGGAAGGAAGCGGCGGACAGGAAGGACTCGGTGGACAGAGCGGCTTTGGTGATACCCAGCAGCACGGGAGAAGCGGTGGCTTCCTCCACGGTCTCACCGGCGGCGGCGCGAGCGGCGAGGCGCGCGTTGGCGTCCTCAAACTCGTGAACTTCCACCATGGAGCCGGGCAAAAGCTCGGTGCTTCCGGGATTTTCCACCCGCACCTTGCGGGTCATCTGCCGGGCGATGATCTCCACGTGCTTGTCGTTGATCTCCACCGCCTGGAGCCGGTAGACCTTCTGGATCTCCCGGACGATATACTCGTACGCGGCGGAGGTGCCGTCCAGCCGGATGATGTCAGCGGGCTTGCGGAGACCCTCGGTCAGCGCCTGACCGCGGGTGACGGCGGCGCCGTCCTCCACCGCGAGACGCAGACCTGCGGGGATGAGATAGCTCTTTTCCGTTCCGTCGGGAGCGGTGACCACCACGTGGCGGTTGCGGCGGCTCTCGTCGATCTTGACGGTACCGTCAAAGTCAGCCAGCACGGCGGGCTTTTTGGGGCTGCGCGCCTCAAACAGTTCCTCCACGCGGGGCAGACCCTGGGTGATATCGCCGCCGGCGATACCGCCGGTATGGAAGGTACGCATGGTAAGCTGGGTACCGGGTTCACCGATGGACTGCGCCGCGATGATACCCACAGCCTCGCCCACGTTGACCTTCTTGCCGTTGGCAAGGTCGGCGCCGTAGCATTTGGCGCAGACGCCGTGGCGGCACTTGCACGCCAGAACGCTTCTCACGTACACCCGGGTAATGCCCGCGGCAATGATGGCGTTGCTCTGATCTTCGCTGATCATGGTGTCGGCCTGCACCAACACTTCGCCGGTCTCGGGATGGATCACGTCCGCGGCGGCGTAACGCCCGATGATACGGTCGGAAAGGCGCTCGATCATTTCCTTGCCTTCCGCGATATCCTCGACCCACACGCCCTCGGTGGTGCCGCAATCCTCCTCCCGGACGATGACGTCCTGCGCCACGTCCACCAGACGGCGGGTCAGATACCCGGAGTCGGCGGTACGGAGCGCCATATCAGCCAGACCCTTACGGGAGCCTCTGGCGGCGATGAAGTATTCCAAAATGTTCAAGCCTTCCCGGAAGTTTGCCTTGATAGGCAGCTCCACGGTACGGCCGGAGGCAGTCGCCATCAGACCGCGCATACCGGCGAGCTGACGCATCTGCTTCATGGAACCACGGGCACCGGAGACCGCCATCATATTGATGGGGTTGTCCTTGCGCATATTCTTCTGCAGAGCGGCGGTAACGTCCTTGGTGCATTCCTCCCAGATGGAGATGACCCGGCGGTAACGCTCTTCGTCGGTAAGCAGACCGCGGCGGAAGTGGCGGGTGACTTCGTCCACCTTCTTGTCGGCGGCGGCGATGATATCCGCTTTTTCCGGCGGGATGGTCATATCGGACACGGAAACGGTGAGGGCGGACTTGGTGGAGTACTTGTAGCCCAGCGCCTTGATCTTATCCAGCATTTCCACGGTCTCGTTGGAGCCGCAGTACTTGATGGCGCGGTCGATGATCTTGCCCAGCTCCTTCACGGTGACCACGAAATCGATCTCGGGCTTGAAGAGGTTGGCGGGATCGCTGCGATCCACGAAGCCAAGCTTCTGCGGGATGATGCTGTTGAAGATCATTCTGCCGTAGGTGGTATCCACCAGGGCGTGCTCGGGCTTGCCGTTAACCATCTTGGTCTCCCGCACCTTGATGTGGGCGTGAATGCCCAGATCGCCGTTCTCATACGCCATAACGGCTTCATCGAAATCCCGGAAGATGCGGCCTTCGCCCACTTCGTCGGGACGGAAGGTGGGCTCCTTGTCCTCAAATTCACGCACGTAGGTGAGGTAGTAAGAGCCGAGAACCATATCCTGCGTAGGCACGGTGACAGCTTTGCCGCTCACGGGCTTGAGCAGGTTGTTGGCGGAAAGCATCAGGAAGCGGGCTTCCGCCTGCGCCTCGGGAGAAAGCGGCACGTGGACAGGCATCTGGTCGCCGTCAAAGTCGGCGTTGAACGCGGTACATACCAGCGGGTGCAGCTTGATGGCGCGGCCGTCTACCAGCACGGGCTCAAACGCCTGAATGGAAAGACGGTGCAGCGTAGGCGCGCGGTTCAAAAGAACGGGATGCTCCTTGATGACGTATTCCAGGGCGTCCCACACCTCGTTCGCCATACGCTCGACCTTTTTCTTGGCGTCCTTGATGTTGGTGGCTTTGTTGGTGTCCACCAGACGCTTCATAACGAAGGGCTTGAACAGCTCGATCGCCATTTCCTTGGGCAGACCGCACTGATACAGCTTCAGTTCGGGTCCCACGACGATAACGGAACGGCCGGAGTAGTCCACGCGCTTGCCCAGAAGGTTCTGACGGAAGCGCCCCTGCTTGCCTCGCAGCATTTCGGACAGGGACTTCAAGGGACGGTTGCTGGGGCCGGTGACGGGACGTCCGCGGCGGCCGTTGTCGATGAGGGCGTCCACCGCTTCCTGGAGCATCCGCTTTTCGTTGCGGATGATGATCTCGGGGGCGTGAAGCTCCATGAGTCTCTTCAAACGGTTGTTCCGGTTGATGACCCGGCGGTACAGATCGTTGATGTCACTGGTGGCAAAGCGGCCGCCGTCCAGCTGGACCAGGGGACGGATGTCCGGCGGCAGCACGGGCAGCACGTCCAGCACCATCCACTCGGGCTTGTTGCCGGAGAGGCGGAAGTCCTCCACGATCTCCAATCTCTTGGCGATACGGAGCTTCTTCTGACCGCTGCTCTGCTCCATTTCGGCGCGCAGTTCGGTGGAGAGCTTGTCCAGATCCAATTCCTGGAGCAGTTTCTTCACCGCTTCGGCGCCCATGCCCGCTTCAAAGTCGTTTTCATACTTTTCGCGGGCGGCGCGGTATTCCGGCTCTGTGAGAAGCTGCTGCTTCTGCAGGGGGGTGGAGCCGGGGTCGGTGACGATGTACTGCGCAAAATACAAAACCTTTTCCAGAAGACGGGGAGAAATGTCCAGCAGGATGCCCATCTTGGAGGGGATGGCGCGGAAATACCAGATGTGGGAAACGGGCGCCGCCAGCTCGATGTGACCCATGCGCTCCCGTCTGACCTTGCTGGTGGTGATCTCCACACCGCACTTCTCGCAGACCTTGCCGACGTATTTTACCTTTTTATATTTGCCGCAATGGCACTCCCAGTCCTTGGTCGGACCGAAGATGCGTTCGCAGAACATACCGTCCCGCTCGGGTTTCAAGGTGCGGTAGTTGATGGTTTCCGGTTTTTTGACCTCGCCGTGAGACCAACTGCGGATCGTGTCGGGAGAAGCCAAGCCGATTCGGATCTTTTCAAAATCAATATGTTCCATCTTTTCTACTCCTCCTCTTTCAATTCATCCCGTCGTCGGGATCTTCGTCTCCGCCGGTACGCATAAAGTCAGACAGATCTTCTTCGCCTTCCTCTTTGTACTCGGTGGAGCCTTCCTCATCGTCGTAGAGAGGATCGTCGGCGTCGTACACGCCTTCGCCCAGCTCCGACTCGTCCACGGTCTGAATGCCCGCGGTCTCTTCATCGGAAACGGCTTTCAGCGTGACCACGTTGTCGTCCTTATCCAGCACTTCCACGTTGAGACCCAACGCCTGCAGCTCGCGAACCAGCACCTTGAAGGATTCCGGCACGCCGGGCGTAGGAATGTTGAGCCCCTTCACGATGGCTTCAAAGGTCTTCACACGGCCGATCATATCGTCGGACTTGACGGTGAGGATCTCCTGCAGGGTGTAAGCGGCGCCGTAGGCTTCCAGCGCCCAAACTTCCATTTCACCGAAGCGCTGACCGCCGAACTGCGCCTTGCCGCCCAGAGGCTGCTGGGTGACCAGGGAGTAGGGACCCGTGGAACGGGCGTGGATCTTATCGTCCACCAGGTGGTGGAGCTTGAGATAGTACATATAACCGACGGTGACGCGGTTGTCGAAGGGCTCGCCGGTACGACCGTCGTACAGGACGGTCTTGCCGTCGGGCTCACAGCCCGCTTCCACCAGAAGGTCGCGGATGTCCTTTTCGCCGGCGCCGTCGAACACGGGAGTCATAAAGTTGACGCCCAGCTTCTTCGCCGCAAGTCCCAGGTGAACTTCCAACACCTGACCGATGTTCATACGGGAAGGCACGCCCAGGGGGTTGAGAACGATATCCAGCGGCGTACCGTCGGGCAGGAAGGGCATATCCTCGGGGGGCAGGATGCGGGAGATAACGCCCTTGTTACCGTGACGACCCGCCATCTTATCGCCCACGCTGATCTTACGCTTCTGCGCCACGTAAACCCGCACCACCTTGTTCACACCGGCGGGAAGCTCGTCCCCGTTCTCCCGGGTGAAGGTGCGCACGTCCACGATGATACCGCTTTCGCCGTGAGGCAGGCGCAGAGAGGTGTCGCGCACTTCCCTTGCCTTTTCCCCGAAGATGGCGCGGAGAAGGCGCTCTTCGGCGGTAAGCTCGGTCTCGCCCTTGGGGGTGACCTTACCCACCAGAATGTCGCCCGCACGGACTTCGGCGCCCTTGCGGATGACGCCGTCGGCGGTAAGATCCTTCAAGGCGTCTTCACCGACGGAGGGAATGTCGCGGGTGATCTCTTCCGGCCCCAGCTTGGTATCCCGGGCTTCGTGAGAATACTCTTCGATGTGGATGGAGGTGTAAACGTCCTCCCGCACCAGTCTTTCGTTCAGCAGAACGGCGTCTTCGTAGTTATAACCCTCCCAGGTCATAAAGCCGATGAGCATATTCTTGCCCAGCGCCATTTCGCCGCCCTTGGTGGCGGTACCGTCCGCCAGCACCTGACCCTTCACCACCTTCTGGCCGCTGACCACGAAGGGGCGCTGGTTGATGCAGGTGCCCTGGTTGGTGCGCTTGAACTTGATGAGGTGATAGGCGTCCAGGGTGCCGTCGTTTCTGCGGACGCGGATCTCGTCGGAAGCGACGTATTCCACCGTACCGGCTTCGTGCGCCAGCACGCAAACGCCGGAGTCGGTGCCGGACTTGTACTCGATGCCGGTGCCGATCATAGGCGCTTCGCTGACCATCAGCGGGACAGCCTGCTTCTGCATGTTGGAGCCCATCAGGGCGCGGGTGTTATCGTCATTTTCCAGGAAGGGGATGTGAGCAGCGGACACGGACACCACCATCTTAGGCGAAACGTCCATGTAGTCGATCTCTTCCTGGGGAACTTCCAGGATCTCCTCCCGGCGGCGGGCGGTGACCTTCTTATTGACGAAGCGATGCTTCTCATCCAAAGGCTCGTTGGCCTGCGCCACGGTGTAATCGTCCTCTTCGTCGGCGGTCATGTACCTCACTTCGTCCGTGACCACGCCGGTCTTCTTATCCACCTTGCGGTAAGGCGCCATGATGAAGCCGAATTCGCTGATCTTGGCGTAGGTGGCAAGGTAGGAGATCAGACCGATGTTGGGACCTTCAGGCGTCTCAACGGGGCACATACGACCGTACTGGGTGTAGTGCACGTCACGCACTTCGAAGGAGGCGCGATCCCGGGACAGACCGCCCGGACCCAGGGCGGAAAGTCTGCGCTTGTGCGTCAACTCGGACAGGGGGTTGTTCTGATCCATAAACTGGGACAGAGGAGAGGAGCCGAAGAATTCCTTCACCGCGGAGACCACGGGGCGCACGTTGATCAGCGCCTGGGGGGTGACGGAGTCGGTATCCTGAATGGTCATGCGCTCCTTGACGATCTTGTCCATCCGGGCAAAACCGATGCGCATCTGATTCTGGAGCAGTTCGCCCACGCAGCGGAGACGACGGTTGCCCAGGTGGTCGATGTCGTCGTCGGTGCCGATGCCGTGAGAAAGCGCCAACAGGTAGTTGACGGAGGAAAGGATGTCCTCCTTGGTGATGGTCTTGGGAACCAATTCATCCTTGCGCTCTTTGATCTTCTTGATGATGTCCGCGTCCTTCTTGGAGGAGGAGAGGATGTCCTGCAGGACGTCGAGAACGACCATTTCCTTCAAGCCGGTCTCTTTCATCACCTTGGCGGAAACGTACTTTTCGGGAGAGACCATACCGTTGGTGAACACCTTCACCTTGGCGCCGTCCTCCGCGAGAAGGACGAGCTCGGTAACGCCCAGAGCGTCCAGCTCATCCGCCTGCTCCCGGGTAAGGGTCACGCCCTCGTCGTACACCACCTCGCCCGTGGTGCGGGACACGGCGGGCGCAGCCAGCTTAAAGCCGGCGACGCGGCGGCGGAAGGAGAGCTTCTTATTGTATTTATAGCGTCCCACGGCGGAAATGTCGTACCGGCGGGGATCGAAGAACATATCGTACACCATCTGCTGGGCGCTTTCCACCAGGGGCGGATCGCCGGGGCGCAGACGGCGGTACAGTTCCTTCAGCGCCTCTTCATAGGCGGTGGTGTTGTTGTCCCGGGCGGTGCCGGTGATGCCGTCCTTGTCCATGGTGAGAAGGAGCATGGCGTCTTCCCCGAACATCTGCCGCAGTTCATCATCCGTCGCCACGCCCAGGGAGCGCAGCAGGATGGTGACGGGCATTTTCCGGTTTTTATCGATACGAACGTAGAAGATCTCGTTCTGGTCGGTCTCATATTCCAGCCAGGCGCCGCGATAGGGGATCACCGTGGTGGCGTAGGTGGTACGGTCGCTCTTCTCATGCACCTTTTCATAGTAGATGCCGGGAGAACGGACGATCTGGGAAACGATGACGCGCTCGGCGCCGTTGATCACAAAGGTGCCGTTTTCCGTCATCAGCGGGAAGTCGCCCATGAACACTTCCTGCTCCTTGATCTCGCCGGTGAGCTTGTTGGTCAGGCGGACGCGCACCTTCAGCGGCACGGCGTAGTTCACGTCCCGCTCCTTGCACTCCTCAATGGAGTACTTGGGGGTATCCTCCACCTTGTAGTCCACGAAGTCGATGAACAGATTCCCCGAATAGTCCTCAATGGGCGAAACGTCCCGCAGAACGTCCATCAACCCTTCTTTGATGAACCAGTCGTAAGAATCCTTTTGGATCTCGATGAGGTTCGGGAGCTCCAGCGGCTCGTCGCTCTTGGCGAAGCTGTACCGCAGGGTGGTCCCGCACTTCTGGGGCTTTGTCATCAACATAACGCAAAAACCTCTCCTTTATTTTATTTTTCCGTGCCGCCGGAGAAAGCTCCGCAACGGGCGGAAAGATGGGTCCACGGCGGAAATTTAACAAATGACTGCCTAGATTGTTTACAAAAATTTCCCATTTGTTTGGGTCGTATTCATAGACTTTCCGGCTATTTGCGGCTCTTCCGCCATTTTAGTACAGTCTAAGATAATAGCAAATATTTCCGGGCTTGTCAAGGGGGCAATTTCCGTTTTTTTCGTGTTTTTTCG
>CAMPCJ010000017.1 GCA_946645685.1 uncultured Clostridia bacterium
TCGCCGCACTTTTCCCAGTACCACAGCCCGTCCCCCAGGGACGAGGTGAAATACCAGGCGTCCCCCTTGGGATTGATCTCCACAAAGCGCCCTCTGCGGCGGATCAGCGTGCCGCTGCGTCCCCACCACGCCACCGGGTTTTCGTCAAAGGCGACGGAAACGCCCTGCACCAGTCCCTTCGCCGATTCCTTGCCGGTGGAGAAGACCACGCTTTCCCTGCCGTCGGCGGAGGTTTGGAACAGGATCAGAACAAAGTCGAATTCCCGCAGCGCCCGCTCCAGGACGGGGCTGTCCCAGGCTTCCTTGTCGCCGCCGGCTTTTTCATAGCGGATGAGCTGAACGCCACTGTCTGGCTCCGCCGTTTCCCCGTCGCCGCCGTCCCCGTCCTCCTCCTGCTTTGTGGGGGTACCCAGGGAGACGTATACCCGCTCCATGCCCATGGCGCGCATTTCCGCCGCCGCTTCCAGAAGCGTCTCTTTTTCCCGCTCCGCCCGGGTCGCCAGCCCGGGCTTCGCGCTTGCGCCGCAGCCCCAGAGAAGAAGCGCCAAAAGCGCCGCCGCCATCCGCTTCATTTTGTCACCTCCGCCACCCCGGTCTCGTACAACGCCCGCATTTCCCGGCTCTCCGTCCCGTCCTTTTCCCGCAGGGCAAAGGCGGGGAGAGCGGTGAGAGACGGACGGGCGCCCTTGCGCGCCGTGACCACGGCGAGCCTGGCGGCGCCGTCCCGCACGGGGGTGATCGGCAAAAGCTCCTTCGGCTCCAGATCCGCCTGCCGCAGGGACACGAACAGATCCGCCAGCCGCTCCGTGGGATAGATCACCGCAAAGCGCCCCTTCCCGGTGAGGATCCCGGCTGCCGCCCGGCACACGTCCCCGATCCCGCACAGGACCTCGTGCCGCTCCGGGGTGGGCGCGCCGCCTTGATCCGCCTTGCGGTAGGGCGGGTTGGAAAAGACCAGATCCACTTTTTCCGGAAGCAGGGAAGCGGCGTTTTTCAGATCCCCCTCCACCACCCGGATCCAGCCGTCAAAGCCGTTTTGTTCCGCGTTTTCCCGGGCGAGGGCGGCGAGTTCTTTCTGGATCTCCACGGCGTATATCACCGCCGGCGGGCGGCGCATCCCCAGCAAAACGGGGATCACGCCGCAGCCGGTCCCCAGCTCGCACAGCCTTTCCCCGTCCCGATAGCGCAAAGCCCCCGCCAAAAGCAGGGCGTCCGCGCCGAAGCGGAACCCCTCTTCCGGCTGCCAAACGCCGTGGGATCCATCCAGCTTGTGAAATACTCTGTTCATACCGCATCCCTTGCAAAACCCGTTTACTTGTGATAAGATAGGCGAAAAAGGAGGGTCGCCCCGTGGAAAAGATCTATACCATCCCCGTCAACGAAGCCTTTGACCAAACCGGCTCCTGCCCCTTTTGCCGCATGAAGAAGCAGCTGGAGGAACGGGAGACGGAGCTGATCCTGGGCGCCTCCATGATGGAGCCGGACGTGCGGATCCGGACGAATGAAAAAGGCTTCTGCGGCAAGCACTTCGGCGCTCTTTTCGCCGCCCAGAAGCGCCTGCCCCTGGGGCTGATCCTGGAAAGCCACCTGGATCAGGTGAAAAAAGAGATCGCGCCCCCCGTTTTATCCTTAAAGGACAAGACAAGCGGCGTGGCGGAAAAGGCGGAGAAGATGGCGTCCTCCTGCTACATCTGCGACCGGGTGGCATTTCACTGGGGGAAGATGTTCGAGACCGCCTGCCTTCTGTGGGAGGGGGACGGCGCTTTTCGGAAAAAAGCCGCCGCTCAGACCTATTTCTGTCTGCCCTGCTACGCCCGCTTCCTGAAGACCGCCCGGCTTTTCATCAACAAGAAAAAGCTGCCGGATTTTCTCAAGGAGATGGACGGCGTGGAATCCGGGTATCTGGCGTCCCTGCGGGAGGACGTGTCCTATTTCTGCAAAAAGTTCGATTACCGTTACGCCGCCGAGCCCTGGGGCAATTCCCGGGACGCGGTGGAGCGCGCCCTGCGCTTCCTTGCCGGGGAAGACACGGTGGAGAGCAGGGAGAAAAAGGATCAGGTGTGATAGCTGAAGGGGCTGGTGGCGTCCGCGTTCAGATCCGGACCCGCCGTGATGCTTGCCTGGAAGTTATAGTAGCCCTGCGCGCCGATCATGGCGCCGTTGTCCCCGCACAGGGACAGGGGCAGGAGCTTCAGATCCACGCCCTCTTCTTCACATAATTTTCCCACCGCCGCCCGGATGTGGGAGTTGGCGGCGACGCCGCCGCCTAAGACCAGCGTTTTCTCCGGCAGATCCGCCAGGGCGTTTTTCAGCCGGGAGCAGATCCCCTCGCACACCGCCTTGGTAAAGGACGCGGCGAGATCCGCCCGGGGCAGATCGATCCCGGTTTGCCCGCAGTGATGGGCGAAGTTGATCACCGCCGTTTTCAAGCCGGAAAAGGACAGATCGTACCGGCTTTCCCGAATGATCGCCGGGGGAAAGGGGACGGCGTTTTGGTCGCCCGTCCGCGCCAGCCGGTCCATTTCCTTCCCTCCGGGGTAGGGAATGCCCAGCACCCGCGCCGCTTTGTCAAAGGCCTCTCCCGCCGCGTCGTCCCGGGTGGCGCCGATGAGACGGAACTCGGTGTAGTCCCGCACTTCGATGATGGAGGTATGACCGCCGCTCATCACCATGGCGAGAAAGGGCGGGGCAAGGTCGGGATGAGCAAGGTACGCCGCCGCGATGTGCCCCTCGATGTGGTTCACCGGGATCAGGGGAAGAGAGAGGGAGGCGGCGAGGGATTTGGCGAAGTTCACCCCCACCAGCAGCGCGCCGATGAGCCCGGGGTAAGCCGTCACCGCCACCGCGTCCACGTCCCCGAGGGTGATCCCCGCCTCCGCCAGCGCCCGGTCGCATACCGTGGTAATGGCTTCCGTGTGCGCCCGGGAGGCGATCTCCGGCACCACCCCGCCGAAGCGGGCGTGGGACTCGATCTGACTGGTGATCGCGTCGGACAGGATCCTCCTGCCGTCCTCCACCACCGCGCAGGCGGTCTCGTCGCAGGAGGACTCAAAGGCGAGTATCTTCATAACAGTTCCTTTCGATAGATCAGGGCGTCTTCCGTGGGGAAGCGGTAAAAGCCCTTTCGTCTGCCCGCCGGGGCAAACCCGTTTTTTTCGTATAAGGCGACGGCGCCTTCGTTGCTGACCCGCACTTCCAGGTACAGCGTCCGGACGCCCCGCTTTTTCATCTCTTCTTCTCCCGCCCGCAAAAGACAGCCCGCCACGCCCCGGCGGCGTGCGGAGGGCGCGGTGGCGAGATTGGCGATCTCCCCTTCGTCCGCGGCGGAAAGCAGGGTGATGTACCCCGCCGTCTCTCCCCCCTCCTCGGCGACCAGGATCACCCCGTCCGCTTCCGCAAAGCGCGCGAAGGCGTCCCGGGACCAGGGGTCGGAAAAGCAGAGCTTTTCCAGCGCCGCCAGGACGGGGAAGTCCTCCTGCCGGGCAAACCGCACCTCAGGCATGGAGAGTGCCCCGTTCCACCAGGATCCGGATCCCTTTTTCGATCTCCCCGGCGCTTTTCTTGTAGGCGGCGAGATCGCCCCCCCAGGGGTCGTCCACGTCCGTGGGCATGGACAGGATCTTGTCGTACACCCCGAAGCGCTCCGTGAGGAGACGGGCGTGTCCCGCCGTCATGGCGATCACCAAGTCCGACGCGTCAAAGAGGGATTGCGTCATCGGCTGAGAGGCGTGGTGGAAGGAAGAAATGCCGTACAGATCCGAAAGCGCCCGGCGGGCGTTTTCCGCCACCGGGGAGCCGGGATGGGCAAACAGCCCCGCGCTCTCCACACGCATCTTCCATCCCTGTTCTTCTGCCATCTTTTTCAGGATGGCTTCCCCCATGGGGGATCGGCAGGTATTGCCGGTACAAACGAAGGTCACCGTCATCCCTTCCACCTCTCTTTCCACCGTATTGTAGCATAGAACGCACGGAAATTCAACTGTTTCCGGGAAAGGCATTGCCGTGAAAAAACGTTACCTCATCCTTTCGATCATCCTGTTTCTGTTCGTCGCCGCCGGGCTCATCGTGTTCCTGCGCGTCCGGAGCGCCTACGTCCGGGCGGGCGTCACGCTGGTGGAGACGCGGGAGGGCACCTACTCCTGGAACGGCAAGTTCTTTCTGTCCGAAGACGGAAGCGCCGCCCTGTTTTACCGCCCCACGGAGCGGATCAAGCTGGAAAAGGTGACCCGCACGGACGTGGATCTCACCCCCTATGGCTTTCCGGGGAAGACCTTTTCCTATTTTCTCTACAACGGGTACGCCCTCTGTCCCGACGCGGGCTACGAAGGGCTTTGGCCTGTTTCCACCCCCGCCCGTTTTCTGTACCGGGACGGGGACGCCGTTTGGACGGTGGATACGGAGCAGCGCCGCGCCTGGCACGTCTTCGCGGATTCCGAGGCGGCGGTGCCGGAGGACGGCAAGGGGCTTCTGGCGTTCTCTTCCGACGGCTCCTTCGCCCTGTCCTTGACGGGCGGTGTGGCATCTGTTTATGAAACGGATCCGGAAAGCGATTCCCTTCGGATCAGCACCGTCAAAACGGTGGATCTGAACAAGCTGGGCAAAAACGCCGCCTTCGTGGCGTTCACCGGGACGAAATACGCCGCCTTCACCGTGACCGCGGACGGGGAAAAGCGCTTTGCCGCCCTGGATTGCGCCGCCGGGGAGGCGGTGCTGAGTCCCGCGGACAGCTCCCTTGCCTACGGCGAGACCCTGTCCCGTTTTTACGCCCAGCGTCCCCTCACCGAGGAGGAAGGCGCCTACTGCGCCGCCTGGACGAATTTGCTTTTGGGAACGGACGTGCGGTGCAAGGGAGAGGAAGACTCTCTCGTGCTGACGGCGGTTTCCCCGGGGGGCACCCACGCCGCCGCCCGGCAGGGGGACAAGCTGTACCTCCTCACCGCCAAGCGCCTGTTCTGCCTGTCCGACCGGCTGAACGGGGAGACGGTCCTCGCCGTGGACTTTCCGGAAGAAAAAGCGGTGGCGCTCACCGTTTCCACGGAAAGGGGCCCCGCCGTCTACTGCTATACGATCCTGTTCTGATGGGAAAGCATTTGTTTTTCGACCTGGACGGCACCCTCACCCATTCCGCTCCGGGCATTATCAACAGCGTCTCTTATGCCCTTGAAAAAATGGGTCGGGCGCCCCTGCCCCGGGAAGAGCTGGCGTATTTTGTGGGGCCGGAGCTGACGGAGGCGTTCCGGGAAAAATGCGGCTTTGACCGGGAGAGCGCCCTTGCCGCCATCGCGTATTTCCGGGAATACTATACGGAGCGGGGCATTTGGGAAAACAGCCCCTATCCCGGGGTACGGGAGATGCTGAATCACCTCTCTAAGGCCGGCTTCCCGCTGCGGGTCGCCACCTCCAAGCCCACGGTCTTCGCGGAAAAGATCCTGGATCGCTTCGGGCTTTTGCCCTTCTTTTTCCGGGTGGACGGCGCGCCCCTGGACGAATCTCAGTCCGGGGATAAGGAAACGGTTTTGAGAAGCGCCCTCGCCGCCTGTCCGGCGCCTCCCGGCTCCGTGATGGCGGGGGATCGGAAGTACGACGTCGCCGCCGGCAGGGCAAACGGGCTCGTCACCGTGGCGGTCACCTACGGCTACGGCTCCCGGGAAGAATTAGCCGCCGCTCAGCCGCATTTCACCGTCTCCTCCGTGTCCGCCCTGGAACGCCTGCTTCTTTCCCTATGATATTTTCGGATCCCGCCGCCTGCAAGGCTTACAAAAAGATCTCACCAAAACGATGCTTTGGTGAGATCTTTTGTTATTCGTGGCTCAAAATGACCTTTGCCAGCTGTTCCCCGGCGGTGCGGGCGGCTCTCTCCGCTTCCTCCAAGGTGTTCATGGCGCTGCCCACCTCCAGCAGCATACACCCGGGCAGAAATTCCTGATTGAAGCGGGCGGTGCGGAGATACAGCGCCCGGGACAGTCCCGGCGCCTCCCGATCCATCTGATCCTTGAACGCCACCGCCACGGACAGGTTCTGCAGCCAGTTGGGATGGCGCCCGTTCTGATTGGTGCCCACCACCAGCATCACCTGGGCGCAGGGATCCGATCCGGTTTTGGCGCTGGTTTTCACGTAGGCGTCCCCCCGGGTGACGGAGTCCCGGTGCAGATCGATGACGTAGCGGATGGAGGGGTATTCCTCCAGATACCGCCGCACCGTCTGCGCGCTGTTACCGTACGCCTGATTGAAGTCCGGCAGATCGTGCATATCCGTGCAGTGGATGGTGGGGATCCCCGCGTCCCGCAGCGCCTGACAGAACACCTCCCCCACCTGCACCACCGTCCGGGCGGGATCGTTGTTCCGCAGGGAGGTGCCGGTGGGAAAATACGTTTCCACCCCGTCCCCCGCGAAATCCGAAAGGTTGGTGTCGTCAAAGAGATAGCTCTCCGTGGCGTGGGTGTGGAGCACCAGCACCACGGGCGCGTCCCCCGTCTCTCGGGGCGCCACCGGCCAGGCGGCGTTCCGGGCGCCGTCCACGTCGATGGTGTATTTGGTGGTGTTGATGAAGTAACTCTTGGCGGAAAGGTCGCAGGCGATCACCGGCACCGCGTCCTCCGGCACGGCGTTGTAGATCACGCTGGGCGCGGGGGGCTCCTGGGGTGCCGCCGGCTCTTCCGGCTCCGGCTCCGGCGGCTCTTCCGACTCCGCGGTCAGCGCTTCGATCTCCGTTTCCCCCTCTTCCTGCGGGGTGTAAAGCGCGGCGACGGCGCTGTCCTCCCCGTAGTGAGCCAGGATCTCCTCCGCCGCCTCCGCGCCGAAGGCGTTCAGCCACAGAAGGCTCCCCGCCATCAGCCCGCACAAAAGGGGCAAAAAGCCGTACAGCAGAAAGAGTGCCCCCGCCTTTTTCGCCCGCTTCTTCCAAAGGATCTTCTCCGTTTTTTTCTTACCTGCTATGGTTCTTCTTCTCATCATGTTCTTTCCTCATCCCACGTATTCCAGCATATCTTCGTATGAAAGGGTATCGTTCCACGCCAAATTCACCGCGTACCCGATGAGCGCTCCCAGGCGGCGGATGATCTGATCCGTTTCCTTGGGGGTCACGTAAAAGTTCAGCTCCGTCTTGCCGAAAGCCTCCCGCAGCTCGTCCGGGGAAGCGTCCTCCCCCGCAAAGTCCCGCACCACGTCCGCCGCCAGCGTGGCGGCGTCCACCACGGTGGGCACGCCCACGCTGATCACCGGCACGCCCAGGCAGGCGCGGGTGATCTCCGGCCGCTCGTTCCCCACGCCGCTTCCCGGGCGGATGCCCGCGTCGGAGAGCTGTACCGTGGTCACCAGCCGCTTCCATTCCCGGGCGCACAGGGCGTCCACGGCGACCACCAGATCCGGCTTCACCGCGCCCGTCAGCGAGGCGATCACGTCGGCGCTCTCGATCCCGGTCTGCCCCAAGACCCCCGGGGTCACGGCGGAAAGCTCCGTCAGCCCCAGATCGCGGAACATCCCCGGGGACACCTTTTTGATGTGCCGGGTGATGATGAGGTTTTTCACCGCCTCGGGGCCCACCGCGTCCGCGGTGATGGCGCGGTTGCCCAGCCCGGCGACCAGCACGGATCGGGGCTTGTCCGGTGCCGCCTCCCGCAGAAGCTCCTTTAGGGCGAAAACCGCTTCCCGGAAGCCGCCCTCGTCCGCCAGCCAGATCTTGCCCACCTCCAGTGTGTCATAGACCCCCCGGGGCTTCCCGGAGAGGCGCTCCCCCTCGGCGGTGGTGACCCGCACCCGATCCAGCGCCAGCCCCCGCCGCCTTTCCGTAGTCCATTCTATGCCGCTTTGCCCCGATCCATGCCGTTTCAGATCCTCTACGATCTCCACGGCAAGATCCGTTCTCAACGTTGCCATACGCGTCCTCCTTGATCTGTTTGAGAGGATTATGACCTTTTTTTCAAAAAAGTTTTCGAAAATCCTTGCTTTTTTTGAAATTCGGTGTTATGATGAAGAACGCTATAGAATGGAACGAGGAGGTGAATTACTTTGCCGAACATTAAATCTGCCAAAAAGCGCGTGGTCGTCACCGAAAAGAAAGCGGGCGTGAACAAGGCGTTCAACACCACCATCAAAACGACTTTGAAGAAGTTTGATAAAGCGCTGGAAGAGGGGGATAAGACCGCCATCGCCGAGGCGCACCGCGCCGCCGTGAAGAAGATCGATACCGCCGCTGCCAAGGGCTACGTTCATAAGAACACGGCTGCCAGAAGAAAGAGCCGCATGGCAAAGAAGGTCAGCGAAGCCAAGTAAACCTTTTTGAAAAACAGTTGGGAGGACGCAGGTCCTCTCAACTTTTTTTCGCCCTGTCCCGCCCTTTGAAGGAAGCGCCGGGCAAAAACAGCGCTCCGGAGGGATTGCCCGTGCGCCAAAACAAAAGGAGACCCGCCGCCAGGGCGGCGCCTCCCGCCACCGCCCCTGTGACGGAAACGATTTTCTCCGCCTTTTCCCGGGGCAGGATCAGACTCAGCGCCGCCGTCAGCGCCCGCCCCCCGTCCAGCGAGGGCAGGGGCAAAAGCTGAACGGCGCCGTACAGGGCGTTGCAGAAAAAGAAGAACAGCGCCGTCTCCGAAGGGCGGCGCCGGATCCAAAGGAGGCTTGCTCCGCACACAAGGGCGTTCATCAAAGGCCCCGCCAGATCCACCACGATCTGCTTTTTGTAAGAGAGGCGCTCCCGGGAAAGATCCATTTCCCATCCGAAAAAGCCCAGCTTCACCGCCGTGAGGGCGCCCCCCGCCCCCCCGGCGGCAAGGGCGTGCCCCGTTTCGTGGAGCAGGGCGGCGCCAAGCAGGCACACCGCCTGCCCCGGGGGCATCCACAGAAAGAGGACGCCCAGGAAAAGCCAGAAGCCCGGCGCGGCGGCGAAGCGGGGAAGCGCCCGTTTCAAAGCCGCTCTTCGTCCCACCCCTTTTCACCGAACACCGCGCAAACGTCCTCTTCCTCCAGATGAAAGACCTGCCTTGCCTCTTCGCTTTGGAACAGGCGGCGGTAAAAGCGCTCCGCCAGATCGCCGGGAGACGTCCGCGCGCCCCCGTACCGGAGGAGAAGCGCCGCCGCCACCGCCGCCGCGGCAAGGATCTTTTTCATCATGCCACCGCCCTTTCTATGCCGTTTCGTTCGTAAAAACATATTGACACCCCCCTGAAAATATTCTATAATATTTACAGGCGGTTTTCTTTGCCGCTCATCCGCTTTTTTTCAAGAGAGGTATGGATATGAAGATCAGCAAGATTTGCGCTGTGCTTTTGGCGCTGGCAATGCTCCTTTCTTTTACCGCCGCGTGCGGCAAACCGTCCGCCGGGAAGACTCAGGGGACTATTACCTTCAACAGCGTTACCGTTGTCTCCGCTCTTGTCCCCGCTGAAACGGCGCAAGAGACTGTCACCGGGGAGGAGTCCGCTCCCGCCCCCGTCCGTACCGAGATCTATAAGGGCGCCGTGGGCGTCACCCCCGCCGACCCGGAGAACATCACCGTGGAAGACGTTTTGAAGGGCTACGGGGAAGAAAACGGGGTGACGGTCGCCGTCAAAGGCAATATGATCACCCAGATCGGCGACCTTTCCTATTCTGCCGAAACCGGGTATTTCTGGAACGTCCTTGTGAAGGGCAGAGAAGCCGGTCCCGAGACCGTTGTGACCGCCGGGGACGATATCCAGTTCATTTACATGAAGTAAGGACTGATCCAAAGAGAAACGGGGTCGCACCCGTTTCTCTTTTTGTCAAAGGGCATTTTTGCGTTTTATGAAACAAACTTCTTCCGCCCGCGCCTGGCAGGGTTCTTTGATTCTGCTTCTGACGGCGGCGGTGTGGGGCACCACCTTTATCGCCCAGGATTTGGTGAGCGACACCATCGGCACCTTCACCTACAACGGCATCCGGATGCTGCTCGGCTCCCTTCTCCTCTTCGGGGTGGTTTTTGTCAAGAACAAAGGGAAGCCCTTCGCCACCCTGACAAGCGCGGCGAGCCGTCGGGCGCTGCTCCGGGGCGGCGTGGTCTGCGGCGTGCTGGTGCTGAGCGGCAGCGCCCTTCAGCAGGCGGGCATCATCGCGGGCACCAGCGCGGGCAAAAGCGGCTTCATCACGTCGGTCTACGTGATCCTCGTGCCCCTGGCGGGACTGTTGTTCCGCCGCCGGGTCAACCCCCTCACCTGGCCCTGCGTGGCACTGGCAGCAGTGGGGATGTATTTTCTCTGCATGGCGGACTTTTCCGCCGGCTGGTCCGGTGTGGCACGCTCCCTGCGCATGTCCGGCGGGGATCTGTTGACCCTTGCCTGCGCCGCCGTTTTTTCCTTTCATATCCTGGCGGTGGCTCACTTCGCCCCGCAAACGGACGGCGTCTGGCTGTCCTGCGTGCAGTTTTTCGTGGGCGGGGTCATCGGGTGCGGGGCGATGCTTTTGTTTGAAAAGCCCGCGTGGAGTGACATTCAGGCCTCTTCCGGCGGCATCTGGTATTCCGTCGTCGTCTCCTGCTGCTTAGGCTATACCCTGCAGATCATCGGTCAGCAAAGAACGCCGCCGGTTTTGGCGTCCCTCATTCTGTGCCTGGAGTCCGTGTTCGCCGTCCTCAGCGACGTGGTGTTTCTGCACACGCCCATGACCGGGGAAGAGGTTTTGGGCTGCGTTTTGATGTTTGCCGCCCTCATCCTGTGCGTTTCGGCGGATCACCTTTTGCCCGGGAAATCAAGAAAAGAGAAAGAAAAATCGTGAAGTACATTATTTTTGATATGGAGTGGAACCAGCCCATGACCCGTGAAAAGCGGGGGGATCACGGCGTCCAGCTCATCGGGGAGATCTTTCAGATCGGCGCCGTCCGCCTGCGGGAGGACGGGAGCCGGGACGGCGCGTTTTGCGAAAACGTGTCTCTGCGCTTCTATAAAAAGCTCCATTACCACGTCCGCAAGATCTGCGGCATCAAGGAGAAGGATCTGGAAGGGTGCCGTTCCTTTCCGGAGGTGGCGCGGGATTTCCTGGCGTTTTGCGGGGAAGACGGCGTGCTGTTTTCCTGGGGGCCGGACGACGTGCCCATGCTCCGGGACAATATGAAAGCCTACGGCGTTTCGGACGAGTCCGTCCCCGCCTATTACGACCTGCAGCGCATCTTCGCCCGCCAGATCACCCACGAAAACCGGCAGGTGGCGCTGGAGGACGCCATGGCGGATCTGGGCATCCCGCATCGCTTCTATATGCACAACGCCTACGCCGACGCGCTGAACACCTCCTTTGTGGCGCAAATGCTGGATATTCCCGCCGGCATCGCCGAGCAGGAGGAGGAAATGCGCGTTCATCGCCTGCTGAATATCCATCTGGAGGATTTTCCCTCCGTCCGCGCCGCCCTGGCGCATCCCAAGTTGAAGAAGATCACCTGCCCCTTCTGCGGTCTGGAACTGACCGGGAAGGTGGAGAAGGCGCCCCGGGTCACCCGGCTGATTCTGGCGACTTGCCCCGAGCACGGTCCCTGGTCATACCGCATCAAGGTCTCCCGGGATCCCGACGGGCGCTTCCACGCGGATATGAAGATCGCCCCTTACCGGGAAAAAGAAGCACCGCCCCCGACCCCGGAAACTACGGAAGAGTGAGGATTGAAAGATGTATTTGACCCATGAAAACAAGATCTGGCTTGCCACGGGAGAGGAGCGGGTCTATCTGGATCCCGCCATGGCAAACCGCCACGGGCTCATCGCCGGCGCCACCGGTACCGGCAAGACCGTCACCCTGAAAGTCATTGCGGAGTCCTTTTCCGAAATGGGCGTCCCCACCTTCGTGGCGGACATCAAGGGGGATCTGACGGGGATGTGCGTCCCCGGGGAGGAGAACAAGCACATCCGCCGCTCCATCGACACCATGGGCATTGAAAACTTTACCTACACCTCTTACCCCGTGCGCTTCTTCGACGTGTACGGAAAATGGGGTCATCCCGTTCGTACCACCGTTTCCGAAATGGGGCCGGAGCTGCTGGCGCGGCTTTTGGGGCTTTCCGAGATCCAGCAGGGCGTGCTTCGCATCCTGTTCCGCATCGCCGACGATCAGGGGCTGCTGCTGTTGGATCTGAAGGATCTGCGCGCCATGATCCAACACGTGGGGGACAACGCCGGGGACTATAAGCTGAAATACGGCAACGTGGCGAGCGTGACCCTGGGCGCCATCCAGCGGGCGCTGCTTGCCCTGGAGGACGCCGGCGGAGACGTGTTTTTCGGCGAGCCCGCCCTGGATCTGGCGGACTGGATCGATTGGGACAACGACGGCAGAGGCGTGATGAACATCCTGGAATGCCGGGAACTGTTCCAGCACCCCCTCCTGTATTCCACCTTCCTTTTGTGGATGCTCTCCGAGCTGTATGAGCTGCTCCCCGAAGCCGGGGATCTGGATCAGCCCAAGATCGCCTTCTTCTTTGACGAAGCCCATCTGCTGTTCAACGACGCCCCCCGGGCGCTTTTGGAAAAGATCGAGCAGGTGGTGCGGCTCATCCGCTCCAAGGGCGTTTCCGTCTGGTTCATCACCCAGAACCCCGCGGACGTGCCGGAAAGCGTGCTGGGGCAGTTGGGCAACCGGGTACAGCATGCCCTGCGCGCCTATACCCCCAACGAACAGCGCGCCCTCCGCTACGCCGCCCGTTCCTTCCGCGCCAACCCCGCCTTCGATACGGAAACGGTCCTGCAGGAGCTTGCCGTGGGCGAAGCGCTGGTGTCCGTTTTGGA
Source organism: uncultured Clostridia bacterium (assembly GCA_946645685.1). Taxonomy (GTDB): domain Bacteria; phylum Bacillota; class Clostridia; order Oscillospirales; family SIG627; genus RGIG5579. Next base: position 12,714 of record CAMPCJ010000017.1, read on the forward strand.
TGAAAAGGGCGTCCCCACCATGGTGGAACGCGCCGGCATCCTGCCTCCCCGCTCCTCTATGAATATGGCACAGGATTCCGTGGTCGCCACCGTCGTCGGGCAAAGCCCCCTCTTTGCCAAATACAACCAAGCCCTTGACCGGGAAAGCGCCTTTGAGATCATCGCCGCCCAGCAGGAGGAGGAAGAGGCCGCCCGCGCCGAAGCGAAAGCGCAGGAGTTGAAGGAGCGGGAAGAAGCGCTGAAGGAAAAGGAAAAGGAATGGAAGCTCAAGTCCAAGTCCCTTTCCCGTACCACCTCTTCTTCCGCCAAAAAGCGCACCACCGCTCTGTCCAAAGCCACCAGCTCCGCCATGACTTCCTTCGGCAGAGAGTTGGGCAAGCAGATCTTCCGGGGTCTCTTCGGTACCTTCAAAAACTGACTTGATCCACAACGAAAAAACAAGCCGCGTGAACGTTCACGCGGCTTGTTTTGCGTTGCTTACTGATTATGTTGTTATGTTGCTTATGGTTATCCGTTGGCGATGTCCACGTCCCGGGCTTCCACGGGGGTGGAGAAGACGATCTCGGTGCTGGTGCGTCCGAACTGCTGAAGGGAGCCGATGAAGGTGTCCAGATCCGCCGTGTTGCGGAACGCCACCTTGATCAGTTGAGAATACTGCCCGGTCACGCAGTTGCATTCCAGCACGTTGGGACACGCCTTCACAAAGGGATAAAACTTCACCTTCTGAGAGGGCGACATTTCCAGGCTGATATAGGCGGTCACGTCGTAGCCCAGCTTGTGGCGGTCAATGGTCATATGATAGCCCTGGATCAAGCCTTCTTTGCTCAAGCGTTCGATCCGGGCGGAGACGGCGGGAGAAGACAAAAATACTTCCTTGGCGATCTCCTTAACGGGGATGCGGGCGTTTGCCTGCAGCATCTGAATGATCTTTTCATCCACTTTGTCCAGCTTCATAAGGTCCTCCCTCAGGTTACTACAACTATAGTATAACAGGGAACCTTAAAAAAATCAAGCGGAATATCAATAAAACTTAACTCGATTAGGCATAAGGTTCTGTTATAGAATCCATAGGAAAGAAATCGCCGTTGGACAACACCTGTATTTCATTCCGAAACACTTCCCAGACCATCCCCCCGGGAGGAGCGGAGAAAAGCAGTTTTTTTTGCGTAACGGGATCGGGGAAGAGCAGGGCGCGGCAGTGAAGCGCCAACTGTCCCGTTCCCCCGCCGTAGCGGCGGTCGCCCGCCAGCGGCGCGCCGACGGCGGCGAACTGCACCCGGATCTGGTGGGTGCGCCCCGTTTCCGGGAAAACCCGTACCAGGGTCTGTCCCCCACGCTCTCCCGCCACCCGGTAGGACAGGCGGGCTTTTTTGACGCCCCGCCGCTCCCTCTTCACCGGGAAAACCTTTCCCCGGGCGCGGTCAAAAAAGAGCAAATGCTCCAGCGTTCCCTCCGGCTCCGTTACCCTGCCGTTCAGGATCGCCAGGTATTCCTTGCGGAAGAGACCGTTTTGAAGGGAGGCGGACAGCGCCGCCGCGGCTTGCCGGGTCTTGGCGTAGACCATCACGCCCCCCGTTTCCCGATCCAGGCGGTGAACGGGAAAAACGGGGCTTCCCGTCTGCTCCGGCAAAAGCTCCGTCAGCCCCGGCTCGCCCCGTTCGCTCTTTTGGGATAAAACGCCCGGCGCTTTGTTTACCACCACAAGGGCGTCGTTTTGAAACAAGATCTCAATAGCGGGCATTGCGGTCGATCTCCCGTACCCGGCGTTCGTGCCGGCGCCGCGCCGCGCCCCCTCTGGCACAGCTTTTCCGAATGGCTTTTTCCAGCGCGGCGATCTGCCGGCTGTTCAGGTACCGTCTGCCCGGCGCGGCGGTAACGCCCTCCCGGGAGGAAGAGGAGCCCTTGATGACTCTGCCCAGCTCGCCCAGCCGCACCACGCCCTTCACCTGCCGGGAAAAGCTCACCTTCCGGGAGGTGAAGACCACCAGTCCCTGCACGTTTACCCGGGGCACGTTCCGCTTGCCCTCCAGGGCGTGGCGCAGGGCGATCACGTGGCTGTTGTTCTGCCGCACCGGGGAGTGAAAGTGAATGACCTTTTCCCCGTAGATCTGGGTCCATTCCCGCTCCTCCACCACGATGCGTCCGTTGTGGCTCTTGGTCTCGATGACGTACAAGCCCCATTTGCACAAAAGGATGTGGTCGATCTGGGTGGTGCCCCGTCTGGTCTTCAAAAAGACGTTGTTCATCAACACCGCCCCGGGAAACTCCCGCTCAATGGTGCGGGCGACCTTTTCCTCCGCCCGGTCACCGTAATGGCGCACCTCTTCCCGCTTGGCGCGATCCCGCAGCCGGAAGAAGAGAAAGACCCCCAGCGCCGCCACGTTCACCGCGGCAAAGATGATGAGCAGGGTGACGAGGGTCGCGTCCACGGAAGCGATCAGCATTACAGCCCCTCCGTGAGGATCTTGTCCGTCAGGTGGATGATGTCACCCGCGCCCATGATGATGAGCATCCCGCTCCCGCGGCTTTTCAGGAGTTCTTCGGCAATGGCGTTTTCATCCCCCACGTATTCCCCGTGGGCAATGTCGCCCGCCAGGCGGCGGGAGGTGATCCCCGGCAAGGGCGCTTCCCGGGCGGGATAAATGTCCATCATGATCACCCGATCCGCCAGGGACAGGGAAGCGGCAAAGCCGTCCCAGTGCGCCTTGGTGCGGGAGAAGGTGTGGGGCTGATACACCACGGTGATGGGATCGGCAGTCATCTGCCGCGCCGCCGTCAGCGTGGCGCGTATTTCATCGGGATGGTGGGCGTAGTCGTCGTAGACGCGGTAGGCGTGGCACTTGCCCCGGTACTCGAAGCGGCGCCGCACCCCGCCGAAGGCGGCGATCCCGGCGGCGCAGGTCTTGCCGTCCACGCCGGAAAGCTTGGCGGCGGAAAGCGCGGCAAGGGCGTTGGAAATGTTATGCTCCCCGGGGATCTTCAAAGAAACGCGGGCGTACAACCCCTCCGGCGTATAAGCGTCGAAGGACCAGAACCCCCCCTCCATCCGCTCGTTTTCGCTCCACAGATCCGCCTTTTCCTTCCGGGAGAAGAAGAAAGGCGCCGTTTTGGTGCGCCGGGCGACCTCCCTGCATCCCTCGTCGTCCCGGTTGAGGATCACGCGCCCCTCCCGGGCTATGTCCGCGAAGCGGGTGAAGGAGACGATCACGTCCTCCAGGGCGGGGAAATAATCGTCGTGATCGTGGGCGACGTTCAAAATCACCGCCAGGCGCGGGAAAAACTGCAAAAAGCTGTCCTGATATTCGCACGCCTCGAAAATGAAATCCTGCCCGTCCCCGGTGCGGAAGGTGCCGTCCAGCAGGGACAGCTCCGCCCCCACCATCACCGTGGGAGAGCGCTTTTCGTCCTTCAGGAAAATGGAAGCGAGCATCCCGGTGGTGGTGCTTTTGCCGTGGGTGCCCGCCACGCCGATGGGATTGTCAAAGCGCCGCATCATCTCCCCGAACGCCGCCGCCCGGGTCATGGTGGGAATGCCCTTCTCCCGGGGGGTCTTCAGAACGGGATCGTCGTCGTGGATGGCGCCGGTATAAATGACCAGATCCACCCCGTCATACAGAGAAGGGTCGAAGGAAGTCGCCACGGGAATGCCCGCCGCCTCCAGCTTCTCCGTCAGGGGGGAGGCGACCGCGTCATACCCGGAGCAGACCATCCCCGCCCGCTGTTCCATAAAAGCCAGCGCGGACATACTGATCCCGCCGATGCCGGCAAAGAACAAATGACTGCCCTTTTGCCGCAAAATGGTTGATAGTTGATTTTTTTCTTGGTAAAAATTTGCCATTTTCTTCACCTGTTGTTCACATTGTAAGAGTAAACTGTGGGAGTTTTCCAAGAGCCGGATTGTCTGTTTTGAAAAAAGGAAGGACAAAAATGAATATTTCGGACGTAACCGTGAGAAAACTGTTCACCGAGGGGATCCTCCGCGCCGTGGTCAGCGTGACGCTGGAGAACGTGTTCGTGGTCCACGACGTTAAGGTGCTTTCCGTGGGAGAGCGCATCCTGATGGTCATGCCCAATCGCAAGAACGGCGACGGCACCTTCCGGGACGTGGCGCACCCCATCGACCCCGTCTTCCGCAGGGAGATGGAAACCGCCGTCCTCGCCGCTTACGAAAAGGCAAGGGAAACGGTGGCGGAAGGCTCCCCTACAGTATAGCCGCTTTTTCCGATTTTTGCAACCGTTCCGAAAAAAATAAGGGCAAGTCGAAGCATTCGCTCCGGCTTGCTTTTCTCTTCTCTTTGTGATACAGTAAAGAAAAGCGGGAAAGGAAGGAAAAAGCATGAAAGCGATCAAAAGGTGGCTGTCGGCGCACCCGTCTCTCGCCTTCGCCCTCTCCGGGGGAGTGGCGGCGGCGGGCGTGGCGGCGTCGTGCCCCGCGTCCGGGTTCTGGGCGACCCTGCCCGTGGGCTTTCTCTTGTTTAACCTCTCCGCCCTCCTTTGCCGGAGCGCCCTTTTCCCGCCCCTGTTCGCCGTCCTCGCCGCCCTGGTGTACGGCTTTGGAGTGCAGACCGCCTCCCCCCTTCTCTTCGCCCTTGCCGTCCTGTTGTCGGCGCTGGCGGCGGAGGTGATCGCCCTGTGCGTGAAAAAAACGGCGGGGAAAAAGCGGCTTTTGCTCCTTGTCGCGCCGACGCTTTTGGGCGTGCTTCTCCCCATGCTCTTTTACGGAACGCCCGTTTCCTATCACAACGCGCTCCGGGACGCCCGGGCGTACCTGGCGCGCCGCTATCCGGATCAGGTGTTCGAGCAGGTGAAGTGCAGCCGGGACCCCGGCGCCGCTGTCTGGCGCTGCGAATGTACCTACCTCTATGAGGGCAACCCGTGTACCTCGGTGATCCTGTTCGGCAAAACCGTGGACGACGGTTTTTTGCGGGATCGGATGGAGAAGGCGCAGGAGACCTGCCGCTCCCGGCTCATCGAAGCCCTGCGGGACAGTGAAGAGGGCGTTTTGGTGGAGCCCGCCGGGTTTTCCGAAGCCCTTTTGGAGCGGGACGTCGTCCCGGGCGTGATCGGATCGTACGATCCCGCTCTGGAGGGGGAAATGGACTTCACCCTCACCTTCCGCCGGGAAAAGACCCAGAAGCGGGCGGTGGCGCTCTCCGTGAAATATGTGACGGAGCTGCTCCGGGAAAAGGGCTTGACCTATCACACCCTGCGCTTCGTGGCAGTCAGCGCCGGGGAGCCGGTGTACGCATGCACCGTTACCCCCGCGACCGCCCCGGAGGAATTGATGGATCTCATCACCCGCCTGTAAGGCTGAACAAAAAAAGACCGTATCACCGATACGGTCTTTTTTTGCGCTTTTACAGGGTGATCAGGTCGTATGACCGCCCTCCCAGCCCCAGCCTTTCCGCCGCTTCCATGGTGTAGGTGCCGTTGCGGCTGTTCACACGCTCCAGGAAATGCTCCTTGCCGGGATCGTCGGAGGCGATCACCAGATCCATACAGGCGCGGTCGATGGCGACGGGATCCGTTCCGATGAGAATGCCCATATCCTCCAGGCACGGATCCTCCGCCACGGCGCAGCAGTCGCAGTCCACGGACATATTCGCCATCACGTTGACGTAGACCACCCGCCCGGCGAAATGATCCGCCACGGCGCAGGCGGCTTCCGCCATGGATTCCAGAAAATGATCCTGGGGCGGCAGATCGCTCCACACCACGCCCTGCAAAGAGGCGTCGGTATACTTCCCGGCGGAGTGAATGTTCACCTTGCCCGCCGTGGAGGCGCAGCCGATGGAAAGCTGCTTCAGCGCGCCGCCGTAGCCCCCCATGGGGTGCCCCTTGAAGTGGGACAGCACCAGCAGGGAATCATAGTTCAACAAATTCTTTCCCACCAGATCGCTTTTCAAATGGCGGCTGCCCGCACGCACCGGCAGCGCCGCGTCGGGTCCCTCGGCGTCCAGAAGATCCACGGGAAAGGTGTCGATCCACCCGTGCCGCGCCAACAGCGCCCGGTGTTTTTTCGTGTCGTTCCGCGCGCCCTCGTAGGCGGTGTTGCATTCCACCACCGTGCCGCCCACCAGATCCACCACCGGCTTCCAGAAAGCGGGGCGCATAAAATTCTGATTGCCCGCCTCTCCGGAATGCACCTTCACCGCCACCTTGCCCGGCAGTTTTTTTCCGAGCCTTTGGTACAGCGAAACAACGCCTTCCGGTGAAACGGAAGGGGTGAAGTAAAGAGTCGCTTTCTCCATTTTTTTCTCCCCCGATCCACGGTTTCTTACGGATATTATACCACCCTTTTCCCCGTCCGCGCAAGTTTTTTCTCAGACCTGGCACCTTTTTTCCCTTTAGCGCATAGGATGAAATAAAACGAAAGGGGCGTGGAAAAGATGGAACTGGATCGCGAACTTCTGACAAAGGTAATGGGGCTGAGCGACGACGACCTGCGGGACGCGGTCACCCGGGTCGCTCTGGGGCTGGGGCTGGACGGCGCCATGCTGAAGCCGTATCTGGCGCAGACGGATCGCCTTCGCGCCGCAATGAAAAATCTGAAGCCGGAGGATCTGGATCGGGTCGCCGCCGTATTGGGCGAGGATCGCCTGCGGGAGACGCTGGCGCAGGTGGAACGGGAGGTAAACGGCGTTGAATGAGGGCGACCTCTCTCAAAAGCTGGATCAGGTTCTGTCCGACCCCGCCCGTATGGCGCAGATCGCGGCGTTGGCAAAGAGCTTTGCCGGCGGGACGGAAAGCCCCCCGAAGGAGGCGCCCTCCTGCGAGGAAGGAGAGCGGGCGCCGTCCCTGCTTTCCTTTCTGCCGCCGGAATTTTTGCGGGACTGGAAGGCGCACGCGCCCGAGCGGATCGCCCTGCTCCGGGCAGTCCGTCCCTTCCTGGAGCCGGAAAGGCGGGTGAAGGTGGATCGCATTTTAGCGACCCTGCGCACCCTGGATCTGTTGACTGCGTTGAAATGGTAAAGGAGAAAAAGTATGTACAGCGCGCCGCTGCGGGACAGTGACCACCGGCGGGAGCGGGAGGAATGGGCGCGCCGCCTGCGGGAAGAACAGGCGGCGCAAGAGAGTCGGCAGGAGACCCTGCCCGCGCCCCGTCAAAGCGTGCCCGGACTCTCCGGGGACGCCGCCCTGGTGGGGCTGATCCTGTTTTTACTGTCCGACCGCACCAAAAACGACACCGTTTTGCTTTGTATCCTGGCGTATCTGCTGCTCAGCTGAAGCGCCCTTGTCAAATGGCGCGAACTATGGTATCCTGAGGAAAAAAGGGGGAGGATGCTATGGATCGTGCGACTCGTTTCCCCTCTTTGTTTTTCCGCCGGGATCTTTCCTGTTTTGCCCTGCCCTTCGTGGCGGTGGTCTTTGCCTGGCAGTGTTTCCCGGGTCATTATCTGTTTATCACGGCGGTGATCGCTCTTATCACCGCTCTTTGCTTTGCCCTGCGAAAGCCCGATCGCCGCGCCGCCGGCATCATTCTGGCGGGCATCGGGGCGGCTCTGCTGTTCACCGCCGCCTATATCGCCTCGGAGCCCAGCCGGCTTGCGAAAAGCGGAGAGACGGTCACCGGGCGGGGCATGGCGCTGCGGCAGGTGGAAGAAGGCTGTACCGCCTTGTTTTGGGAGGACGGCGCCCCCTTTCCCACCGTGCTTCTTGTGGAGCAGGGACTGCCCGCCGGCACCGTTTTCCGGGGCAGCTTCACCCTGAGCGCCGCCCTCTCCCGGGAACAGCGTGGGCTGGGCGCTTCCTTCAAAGCAGGTGGAAGCACCGCCCGGATCGACGCCGACCCCGTCCTTTCCGCCCTGGGCGCCTTCCGTTCCAAATGCCTCGCCCTGTGGCGGGGCGGGGAAGTGGGCGACTTTTACCGGGCGGCGCTCTTCGGGGATCGGAAGGGGCTTACGTCGTCCTTGAAGACGGCGTTCCGGGACGACGGCGCCATGCATCTGCTGGCGGTTTCCGGGCTGCACGTGTCCATCCTCCTGGGCGCCGTGTATTACGCCTTGTTCTTTCTCACCCGGGATCGCCGCCTGACCCGCATCCTGCTTTTGATCCTGCTGCCCGCGGTGGCGGTGATCACCGGCGGGGGCTTGCCCGTTCTGCGGGCGACTTTGATGACCGGCATTTCCCTTGCGGTCTCCCTGTCCGGACGGCGCCCCTCGCCCCTTACCGGGCTCTCCCTGTCGGCGCTGCTCATCACCCTTGCCTGTCCTTTTGCGGTGGCGACGCTTTCCTTCCTCCTCACCTTCCTTTGCACCCTGGGCATCATCACCGCTTCGGGTCCCCTCTCCCGCCGGTTTCTGGACGGCAGCGCGGGAGGCGGCTCCCTGTTGCGGCGGATCGTAAGCTTTCTGGGCGGCTCCCTTTTCATCAGCCTTTCCACCTTCGTGTTCACCCTGCCCTGTATGGCGTATTTCGTGGGGACGGTCCAGCCCTTCTCCATTCTCTACAACCTGTTCTTCATCCCGCTTTTCACCCCTTGCGTGATCTTGGGACTTTTGTCCCTGCCGGCGGCGTTCGTGCCGGCGCTTTCCTTTTTGCAAGTCCCCGCCGCGTGGTACGGCAAATGCTTCCTTGCCGCGGTGCGTTTCGTGGCGCAGGGCGCCCTGGGCACGGGGGTAACGCTTGGCGCGGCGGCGCCGTATCTCGCCCTCATCGCCTTTTTCGCCGTGGCTGTCTGCTTTGCCCTCCGCGTCCGAACGGATCATTTCCTGATCCTTTCCCTGTTTCTGACGGCGGCGGTTTTCCTCTTGGGCGCCGCCTTTTAGAACATAAAAAAGAGCCGCACAGCGGCTCTTTTGTTATTTCTTTTCCCGGACGGATCCCCGATCCGCCAAATACGGCTTTAATTGATAACGGTAAGGCGCCTTCGCCTTGTGGATCAGGCGATTGATGACAAAATCGGAGCAGTGCCCCGCAATGAGATCCTTGGGCATGTGGATGGTGGTCAGAGGGGGATCGGTGAATTCGTTGGCGGGTCCGTCGTCGTATCCGATGACGGACAGATCCTCCGGAATGGCAAGCCCCATCTCCCGGGCGGCGCGGTAGACCCCGTACGCCATGGAGTCGCAGAAGCACAAAACCCCTTCGCACTTCGCCTCCCCCTCGCTCCAGAGATCCATAAACGTCCGGTAGGCGGTGCGCTGATCCGGCTTGAAGTGGAACACCCGCCCTTCGTCCGGCGCGATCCCGGCTTTCTCATACGCCGCCCGGATCCCCGCCAGGTACAGATCCCCGCTGCGATGCCCCAAGGGGCCGCCTAAGATCAAATTGTCCTTCACCCCGCTCGCCAGCAGCTTTTCCGCGCTGATGAAGCCCGCGTGGAAGTGATCCACGGAAACGCAGTTGAAGCCCTCGTCCTCCGGATCGCCCAAAATCAAAGTGTTTTCCCGCATGGGCAGAAGCAATTTCAGATTTTCTCCGGAGGGATCCGCCGGCGCCAGGATCACCGCCTCCGGCTTCCAGGAGAGCATGGTGCGGATGCTGTTCCGCTCAAATTCCGGGCTGTACCGGGAATCGCTGACCATGGTGGAATAGCCGTATTCCGCCAGCTTTCCCGAAATGGCGGCGATCATCTCCCCGTAAGCGGGAATGTCGATGTCATTGACGATGATGGCAACGGTGCGGCTCCCTTTCTGCCGCAGCCCCGAAGCGAAAACGTTCCGGGTATAGTTCATCTCCTTGGCGGTCTCTTCCACCAGCCGCCTCGTCCCGGGGTTTACCGACGGATCCCCGTTCAGCGCCTTGGATACGGTGGAGAAGGATACCCCCAAGCGTTCCGCAATAGATTTGATGGTCACATTTCCGGTTTGTCCCGCCATACCGCGCCTCCTG
>CAMPCJ010000018.1 GCA_946645685.1 uncultured Clostridia bacterium
CCGTTCAATTCCTCCCAGGGCGTGGTGATGAAGGACGCCTTGTCGTTCAGCGCCCTGGTCAGCGCCACCGCCTCGTCCAGCTTCTCCCGGCGGATGGAGCCGGTGCGGGAAAAGATGACCGTGGAGGCAAAGGCGATCTGATTGGTGTAAAACTCCGCGTAGTTTTTCAGGTACATTTTGCATTTGGCGGCGTCGATGACCGTGGTGAAGCTGTTCAGCACCAGCCCCTCCACCCCGGCGTCCTCCACCGCCCGGATCACGTCGGAAAGCTTGCCCACGCCGCTGGGCTCAATGAGGATGCGGTCGGGATCATACTGCTTTTTCACTTCCCCCAGCGCCTTGCCGAAATCGCCCACCAGGGAACAGCAGATACAACCGGAATTCATTTGGGTGATCTGAATGCCCGCTTCCTTCAAAAAGCCGCCGTCAATGCCGATCTGTCCGAATTCGTTTTCAATGACCACCAGCATTTCGCCGCTGTACGCTTCCCGGATCAGCTTCTTGATGAGCGTGGTCTTGCCCGCCCCCAAAAAGCCGGAAAAAACGTCCACTTTCGTGATCTTTGCCATATTCGTTCGCTTCCTTTCTCAAAAGAGCCTTCTCACCCCTCAGTATAGCACTTTTCCCCGGGAAAAACAAGCGGTATGCGTTGCTTTTTTCCCCGCCGGCGGGTATAATGGAAGCGAAGGGACCGGGGAAAAAGCCCCTGTCCGCAACGAAAGGCAAGGAGCCGCCATGGAAACGAAACGGAAAATATTGATCCTGGACGCCAATTCCCTGTTCAACCGCGCCTTTTACGGGGTGCGCCCCCTCACCAATTCCCGGGGACTGCACACCAACGCGGTTTTCGGGTTTCTCAACATCTTAAAGCGGCACCTGGATCGGGAAAAGCCCGCCTTTGCCGCCGCCGCCTTCGACGTGCACGCCCCCACCTTCCGGCACAAGCTGGATCCGGCGTACAAGGGCACCCGCTCCCCCATGCCGGAGGAGCTGAAGGAACAGCTGCCCTATCTCCGCCGCGCCGTGGAAGCCATGGGCATCGCTCTGGTGGAGCGGGAGGGATACGAGGCGGACGATATTCTGGGCACCCTGTCCCGGGTAGCGGCGGAAGGCGGCGACTGCGCCGTTCTGGTCACCGGCGACCGGGACTCCTTCCAGCTGGTAGGCGAGGGGGTCACCCTGGTGCTCGCCACCAACAAAGAGGACGACGTCATCACCCCGGAGGTGATCCGGGAGCGCTTTTCTCTCACGCCGTCCCAGCTCATCGACGTGAAAGCCCTGGCGGGGGATACCAGCGACAACATCCCCGGCGTGCGGGGCATCGGGGAAAAGACGGCGGTGAAGCTGATCGGCGCGGCAAAGACGCTGGACGGCGTGTATGAGAGGCTTTCGGAAATGCCCGTGGGACCCGCCGCCCGGGAAAAGCTCGCCGCCGACCGGGACGCGGCGTATCGCTCCCGCGCCCTGGCGGAGATCTGCCGCACCGTGCCGGGGCTGACCACGCTTGATCCCTACCGTTGGGAGGGGATGAAAAAGCCGGAAATGCGGGCGCTTTTGACGGAGCTGGAATTTTCCAAAATGCTCAAAACCTTCGACCTGGAGGAGGAAGTCCCTCTGCCCGCGCCCCAGCCCCTCCAGGGCACGCTGTTCGATCAGCCGGAGGAGGCGCCCCCCGCCCCCGTCCCGGAGATGGACGCCGGGGCAATGACGGATCGGGAGCCGCTTCTCGCCTTTGCCGACGGTGCCTTCTACGCCGCGTCTTCCGGCGGCGCCGTCCGCCTCACCGGGGACGTGAAGGGGTATCTTGCCGCCTGCCGCCCGGTGGTGTGTGACGCCAAGGCGTATTATCACGCCGTGTTCGACGCCTTCGGCTTTCTGCCCCCGGACGTGAAGGATTCTCTGGCGCTCGCCGCCTACGTGCTGGATTCCCGGAACACGGAAATGACCCCGGGGAAGCTGTACCTCACCCTGGCGCACAAAGCGCCCCCGCTGGGCTGGGAGGATTCTCCCGCCCGCACCCTGTCCCTCCTTGCCGAGATCCTGCCCGTGCTGCGGGAAAAGATGGCGGAGAGCGGAGCGAGGGCGCTGTACGAGGACGTGGAACTGCCGCTGGCACGGGTGCTGGTGAAAATGGAGATCGCCGGCTTTGAAGTGTCCCGGCAGGGGATCGAGGACTACGGCGCCGCCTTGAAAGAGGTCATCGACCGCACGGAGCGGGAGATCTACGAAATGGCGGGAGAGCCGTTTCTCATCAACTCCACCAAGCAGTTGGGGCAGATCCTCTTCGGAAAGCTGGGGCTGCCGGTGATCAAGAAAAACAAGTCCGGACCCTCCACCGACGCGGAGACCCTGAACAAGCTCCGCTTTCAGTCTCCCATCGTGGATAAGATCCTCACCTACCGCGCCTACGCCAAGCTGTACAGCACCTACGTTCTGGGGCTCCTTCACGAGATCGCCCCCGACGGGCGCATCCACACCCTGTTCCACCAGACCCTCACCGCCACCGGGCGGCTGTCCTCCGCCGAGCCCAATTTGCAGAACATCCCCGTGAAGACGGAGCTGGGACGGGAAATGCGGAAATTCTTCATCGCCCCGCCCGGCTGTGTGCTGGCGGACGCGGATTATTCCCAGATCGAGCTGCGCCTGCTCGCCCACGTGTCCGGGGATGAGACCCTCATCGGCTTTTTCCGGGACGGCAAGGATATCCACACCCGCACCGCCGCGGAGATCTTTCACGTGCCGGAAGAAGAAGTTACCCCGGAAATGCGGAAGAGCGCCAAAGCCGTGAACTTCGGCATCGTGTACGGCATCGGGGAATATTCCCTGGGGCAGGATCTGGGCATTCCCACCTACCTCGCCAAGGAATACATCGCCGGGTATTTCGCCCTGTTCCCCGGCGTCAAGGCGTATCTGGAGCGGGTGAAAGCGGAGGCGAAGGAGAAAGGCTTTGTCACCACCCTCTTCGGGCGGCGGCGCTATATCCCGGAGTTGACCGCCCCCAAAAAGACCCTGGTGGCGTTCGGGGAGCGGGTCGCCATGAACGCTCCCATCCAGGGCACCGCCGCGGACATTATGAAGCTCGCCATGGTGCGGGTGGATCGCCGGCTGGAGGCGGAAGGGCTGAAAAGCCGGATGATCCTGCAGATCCACGACGAGATCATTCTGGAGTGTCCGGCAGAAGAAGCGGCGCGGGCAAGCGCCATTCTTTCGGAGGAAATGGCGGGCGCCGCCGCCCTTTCCGTGCCCCTGGTGGCGGACGCCAAAACCGGCGCCTCCTGGTACGACGCCAAATAAAAACGACCAAACGAAAACCGGGCGATCCAAACGGATCGCCCGGCTGTTTTTTCGCTGCGGGGCTTACTTTCTGCCCTGCTGCAGCATCATATCCTTCACCTTCATCAGGCGGGTGGTGGTGCTGCGCTCCGCTTCGTCCAGCTTCATGGTGATAAAGCGGATGGTGTCCTCGTAATCGGGGATCATCACGTGCTCCAGCGCGTTTACCCGGCGGCGGGTCTTTTCGATCTCCGCGGCGAGCATGGAGCAGGTCTTTTCGATCTCCGCCAGATGCAGAAGATCCTCCGTTAAGTCGGAAAGGGTCTTGATGGCGTCGTCCATCTCCCCGGAGGTAAAGGCGAAGCCGTAGGAATACGCGTCCGTCGCCTTGCCCGCGTCCTTGACGGAAAACACGGGGGTGTGAACGCTCATCACGTTTTTCTCCGTGACGTCCAGCTCGATGTGCCGGCGGGGCAGCATCAGCGCCGCGTCGCACACGTCCCCTCCGGTCACCCCCCGGGCGGCGGCAAGATCCGCCAGGGCGTCGGACAGCGCCGCCTCCACCTTGGCGCGGAGGGAGCGGTTTTCCCGGATGCGCTCCATAAAGGAACGCATCAGCTCGTCGCACTTGTCTTTCAGGAGCTTATGTCCCCGCCGGGCGGTGGCGAGCTTGGTCTTCAAGCCCGTCAGCTCCATCCGGGTGGGGTTTACGCTGAGTATCGCCATACCGTATCCTTTCCGGGAACTTCCCGGTCTTTATTTCTCGTCGTAATACTGATCCAGAAACTGATCCTTGATCCGCTTCAATTCCGCCCGGGGCAGCATCCGCAGAAGAGACCAGCCCACGTTCAGGGTTTCCTCGATGCTCCGGTTGGTGTCGTACCCTTGAGAAACGTACTGCGTTTCAAAGGCGTCGGAGAAAGCGGCGTATTTCAAGTCGATGGGAGTCAGCGCGGACTCGCCCAGAATGCTCATCAGCTCCTTGGCGCTCTTGCCTCTGGCGTAGGCGGAGAAGAGCTGGTTCATCACCCCGGCGTGATCCGCCCGGGTCTTCCCCTCGCCGATGCCCTTGTCCTTCAAACGGGACAGGGAGGGCAGCACGTCGATGGGCGGCTCGATCCCCTTGCGGTACAGATCCCGGGAGAGGATGATCTGCCCCTCGGTGATGTAGCCGGTCAGGTCGGGGATGGGATGGGTCTTGTCGTCCTCCGGCATGGACAGGATGGGGATCATGGTGATGGAGCCCTTCTTGCCGTCCAGCCGTCCCGCCCGCTCGTAAATGGTGGCAAGGTCGGTATACATATAGCCCGGATAGCCCCGGCGGCCGGGCACTTCCTTCCGCGCCGCGGAGATCTCCCGCAGGGCGTCGGCGTAGTTGGTGATGTCCGTGAGGATGACCAGAACGTGCATCCCCTTGTCAAAAGCCAGGTATTCCGCGGCGGTGAGCGCCATTTTCGGGGTGGCGATCCGCTCGATGGCGGGGTTGGACGCCAGGTTCATAAAGAGAACGGTGCGGTCGATGGCGCCGGTCTCCTTGAAGGAAGAGACGAAATAGTCCGATTCTTCAAAGGTGATGCCCATGGCGGCGAACACCACGGCGAACTGCTCGTCCTTGCCCAGCACCTTCGCCTGCCGGGCGATCTGCGCCGCCAGCCGGGCGTGGGGCAAGCCGGAGCCGGAAAAGATGGGGAGCTTCTGCCCCCGCACCAGGGTGTTCAGCCCGTCGATGGCGGAAATGCCCGTCTGAATGAATTCCTGGGGATATTTCCGGGCTGCGGGGTTCATGGGACGACCGTTCACGTCCATCCGCTTGTCCGGCAGGATCTCGGGGCCGCCGTCAATGGGTCTGCCCAGACCGTCGAACACGCGCCCCAGCATATCCTCCGAGACCGCCAGTTCCATCTGCCGTCCCAAAAAGCGCGCCTTGCTGTCCTCCAGGGCGATGCCGGTGGAGTCTTCAAACAACTGCACCAGGGCGTTTTCTCCGTCGATCTCCAGCACCCGGCAGCGCTTTCTGTCGCCGTTTGCCAGCTCGATCTCGCCCAACTCGTTGTACGCCACGCCGGTGACGTGCTCAATGAGGATCAGAGGTCCCGCCACTTCCCGTATGGTCTTGTATTCCTTCGGCATCTCTTACGCCTCCTTTCCCAAAAGATCCGCGATCTCCTTGTGGAGCGTCGAGGAGACTTGGGTGTATTTCGCTTCGATGTCGCTCTCCGGCGTGAATTTGAAGCGGCCGATGGCTTCCCGCACGGGCAGCGTCGCCAGCTTCTCCACGTCCGCCCCTTTTTCCGCGGCTTCCAGCCCCAGATCGTAGTAGGCGAGGATCAGCTTCATCATCAAAAACATCTTCCGCAGGGAAGCGTGGGTGTCGATCTCGTCGAACGCCTCCTGCTGCAAAAAGTCCTCCCGGATGCTCCGGGCGGCTTCCATCTTCATCCGGTCGGGCACGGACAGGGAGTCCATACCCACCAGCTTTACGATCTCGTCCAGCTTGGCTTCATCCTGCAAAAGCGCCATCATCCGCCCGCGGTACTTGATCCAGTTCTCGTCCGCGTTGGCGGTGTACCAGGGCGCCAGAGAGTCCAGATACAGAGAATAGCTCTTCAGCCAGTTGATGGTGGGGAAATGCCGGCGGTACGCCAACTGTGCGTCCAGCCCCCAGAACACCTTCACGATGCGCATGGTCGCCTGGGAGACCGGCTCGGAAATATCGCCGCCGGGGGGAGATACCGCCCCGATGACGGACAGGGAGCCGATCCGCTCCTCCCCTGCCAGCGTCCTCACCTTGCCGGCGCGCTCGTAAAACTGCGCCAGACGGGAGCCCAGATAGGCGGGATACCCCTCTTCGCCGGGCATTTCTTCCAATCTGCCGGACATTTCCCGCAGCGCCTCCGCCCAGCGGGACGTGGAGTCCGCCAGCAGCACCACGGAATAGCCCATATCCCGGAAATATTCCCCGATGGTGATGCCGGTGTAGATGGAAGCCTCCCGCGCCGCCACCGGCATGTCGCTGGTGTTGGCGATGAGAACGGTGCGCTCCATCAGGCTCTTGCCGGTTTTGGGGTCGATCAATTCGGGAAATTCGTTGAGAACGTCGGTCATTTCGTTGCCCCGCTCCCCGCAGCCGATGTAGACCACAATGTCAGCCTGCGCCCATTTGGCGAGCTGGTGCTGGGTCACGGTCTTGCCGGAGCCGAAGGGGCCGGGAATGGCTGCCACGCCGCCCTTGGCAATGGGGAACATACAGTCCATGTTCCGCTGACCGGTGATGAGGGGCTCGGTGGGAGAGAGCTTCTCCCGGTAGGGGCGCCCCTTCCGCACGGGCCACTTCTGGGTGAGGGTGAGTTTTCTCTCCTCCGTCCCGGTGTCCACCAGGCAGACGGTGTCGTCCACGGTGAAATCCCCCTCCAGAATGCGGGTCACCTTGCCCTTTACCCCGTGGGGCACCATGATCTTGTGCAGCACCACGTCCGTTTCCCGGACGGTGCCGATCACGTCGCCGGTCTCCACCTCGTCCCCCGTTTGTACCGTGGGATCGAAGTGCCACTTTTTCGTGCGGTCCAGCGGCGAGACCTCCACCCCTCGGGCGAGGTTGGTGCCGCAGACCTTCATGATCTCTTTCAAAGGGCGCTGGATCCCGTCGTAGATGGACGAGATCAGCCCCGGGCCCAGCTCCACGGACAGAGGCGCGCCGGTGGAAACGCAGACCTCGCCGGGGTACAGCCCCGCGGTCTCCTCGTACACCTGCACGCTGGAGCGGTTTTCGTGGATCTCGATGATCTCCCCGATCAGTCGCTCCTTTCCCACGCGCACCAGGTCGAACATGTGCGCGTTTTCCATGTTTTCCGCGACCACCAAGGGTCCGCTGATTTTTCGGATCTCTCCCATAGCAGTTCCTTTCCTTATGAGCAAATTCGCTCGGGTGCGTATTTATACCAGTTTGGAGCCCACGGCTTTTTCCACGCTTTCCTCCACCCCCCGGCGGCCTTCGCCGGTGTTGCCGGAAAGCCCGGGAATGAGGATCACGGCGGGGATGGGCTCGCTCCGGCGGGCGCGGATCTCCTCGGTGATGAGGGAAGCGATCCCTTCGGTGACGTAGACCACGCCGTAGCTCCCGTCGCAGCACTCCTTCAAGGCGGCGAGGGCTTCCTCCCGGTTTTCGCAGGGGCGGGTGACGAAGCCCAGCGCGGCGAACCCGTAAATAGAGGCGGCGTCGCCCAAAACGGCGATCCTAAGCATAGGTCTCACGCATCCTTTCCCGGAGGGCGGCGCCGTTTCTGCCGGCTTTGGCGCCGGCGGTCAGGATCCGCACGTTTTTCAATTCCCCTTCCCGCGCCAGGTAGTAGGCGACGGGCACGTCCGCGCCGCAGGCAAGGCTCTTCGCCTGCTGCAAAAGGCGGGTCAAGTCGTCCTCCATGGCTTTTTCCAGGGCGGCGTAGCCTTTGTCCGCCTCTTCGCTCCAGGCGTCAAAACGCTCCCGGATAAAGTCCTTCACCGCTTCCTCCCCGGCTTGGGTCGCCTCCGCCAGAGCGGGCAGATCCAGCCCGGGCACCGGCGCCAGCGCGGCGGCGACCAGGGCGTTCCCCGGCTCCTGCCGGGACAGCCGCAGCGCCACCCGCAGGTCGGCGTACAAGACCCACCGCCGGGCGTACTCCCGCGCCAGCGCGCCGCCTTTTTCGGCGGCGGCAAGGACGGCGGCAAGACAGCGGCGATCCAGTTCCAGATCCAGCTGTTGACCGTTCCCCGTCTGGGTGAGGATCTCATAGCCCTCCCGGGCGTCGTTCCGGAGAAAGGCGGGCAGGGCGTCCCAGTCCTTGCCGGACAGAGCGCCGTAAAGCAGCCCGGGGTCGCACAAGGCGGGCGCGCGGTACAGATCTCGCCGCTCGCCGCCCCGCAAAAGGCTCTTTAAAGCCGCTTTCAGGTTGTGATAGTCGTTGGGCAAAACGCAAAAGTCCAAAACGCCCTTGTCCGGCAGATACGGCAGCAGCTCGTCGTAGACCGCCTGCATCCGCCCGGCGAGGGCGGCTTCGGGATCGTCCGTCTCCGCAAAGCCGGCAAAGCCCCGGTCGATGAGGGTGCGGCGCCGATCCTCCGGCTCCGCATCCGCCAGCGCCAGGATCTGGGCGTGTGTGAGAAGAGAGGTCTCCATGGCACGGACGGCGCCGGCGGCAAAGGCAAAGGAATCCTTCATCGCCTTCACTCCTTCGCCCCCGCGGGGAAGATCAACTCCGCCAGGCGATCCCGGATGGCGTCGTGCTTCTCCGCCGTCAGCGCCTCAAAGGACAGATCCAGGGCGATCTTGCCGTAGGACACCAGGGCGCCGGTGGCGAGGGGACAGGTCTCCTGCGCCAGGGCGAGCTTCCTGCCCGGCAGGGCGGCGAGAGCGGCTTCAAAGGCGGCTCTGTCCGCTACCGGGCGGCCGGCGGCAAGGTACACCGTGCCCGCCGTTTCGTCCGTGTTCTTTTCGATGAGGGACAAAACAAGGGCGGCGTAATCCGCCTCCGGCAGAGCGGCGAGCTTTTTCAGAGCCTCTTCCACCGCGTCGTCCAGGGCGCGGCTCTTGGCTTCCAGCGCCCGCTTCTTCTGAAGCGCCAGCGCGCCGGAGCGGGCGAGGGTCACGATCTTTTCCCCGTCCTTTTCCGCTTCCGCGGCGATGCGGGCCTCCTCCACGGCGGTCTCTTCCGCCGCGGCGCTGTCCAACCGCTCGATCTCCTCTCCCGCCGCGCGATCCAGCGCCAGGGCTCTTTCCTCCCCGTCCGCGTGGATGCGCTCCAGGATCTTATCTAAATTCGTCATGCTTCTCAGATGTTGTAGATCAGAAGAATGGAGATCAGAAGGGCAAGGATGGCGTAGGTCTCCACCATCGCCGCCATAATGACCGCTTTACCGCTTTCCTCGGGCTTCTTCGCCACCAGACCCACGCCGGCGACCGCCACTTTGCCCTGATGGATGGCGGAGAAGAAGCCGCCGATCGCCATGGGCAGGCAAGCCAGCAGGTAGGAAAAGCCCTGGGGCGTGGTGAGCGTGGCGGGGTTGCCGCCGATCACGCCGATCTTGCTCAGCAGCAGCACCGCCACCAGAAGCCCGTACAGACCCTGGGTGCCGGGGAGAAGCTGAAGGATCAGCACTTTGGAAAACTTACCGGGGTCCTGGCTGACAAGACCGTTGGCGGCTTCGCCCACGGTGCCCACGGCTTTGGCGGAGCCCATACCCGCAAGCAGCGCGGCAAGGGCGGCGCCCAGAATGGCAAGAGACATAGCGAGATTAATCATGGTAAATGTTCTCCTTTTCAAACCGGAATGATTTTGTATCAGCTTTCAACGGGGAGAAGGCGCGGCCTCCGCCCTCGTAAAACTTACTGAACAGCTCCACGAACTGAAGCCTGTCGGAATGGACGTATGCGCCCAAAAGGTTGATGGCAAGGTTGGCGATGTGTACCACCGTGCCGGCGCCGAAGAGCAGGATCGCCTTCAAGACGGTATTGCTCGGCATCACGCAGATCATGTTCACCACCCCGGCGATGGAGCCGGTGGCGAGACCCAGCGCCAGCAGGCGGGAGTAGGACAGAATGTCCCCCAGCCACCCGGTGGCGGCGTTATACAGGGCGTACAGTCCCCCGAAGATCCGGGAGAAGAAGCCGCCGCTGCGCTTGGCGGTGAGGACCAGCAGCACCACGCCCGTCAGCATCACCGGCATTCCGATGGTGCTCAGGACGGGGGGCACCGGGGTAAAGATCCCCGCGCCCAGAGGCGCCACGCCTAAGATGGTGAGATAAATGGGGATCGTTTCGCACAAAGCGTCCAGCTTCTTGCCCTCTTTCCACAGCATCACGCCCTTCACGCCCACGCCCAGGAAGAGGTGCAGGATGCCCACGCCGAAGCAGAACAAAAGCAGCTTGATGGGATCCTTGATGGGCTCGAACCACAGGGCGGTGGAGCCGATCTCCTTGCCGAAGAAGTTCTTGGCGACCACCTGGGGCAGATCCCCCCACCAGGAGCCGAACAGGGCGCCCCAGATCAGGGTGGAGATGCCGCAGTTGCGGAAGAGCCGCATGGTGTTCTTCATCTTCTGTTCCAGAGGGAAGCGGGCGAGGACAAAGACGGTGAGAAGCACCATCATCAGCCCGTACCCCGCGTCGGACAGCATCATCCCGAACAGGATGTAGTAGGCGAGAGCCATGATGGGCGAGGGATCGGGATCCTTCTTCCCCGGCAGGGCGTACATTTCCGTGATGCTTTCCAGCGGCGCGGCGAAGGCGTCGTTCTGCAAAAGGACGGGGGGTTCTTCCTCCGGCGCTTCCGTCAGCGTGACGAAGGCGCCGTGCTTTTCTTCAAATTCCGCCGCCAGCTCCTTCGCCCATTTGGCGGGCACCCAGCCCCGGAGGAACACGGCGGTCTCGGACATTGCCACCCGGTCCAGCGCCCGGTACTTGTCCATCCGCATCCGCAAAAAGTCCTGGTAAAAGACCACGTCCGCCCGGCTTTCCCCGGCGATGGCTTTGAGGGTCTTTTTCTTGTCTTTCAAATCGTCCCGCACGGCGGCGCGCGCCTGTTCCAGCCGGGCAAGCTCCTCGGCGGCGCTTCCCGTTTTCGGCAGGGGCGCGGGGGTGAACTCCATATTGCGCAAGGCTCTTTCCGCCGCTTCCCGGTCTTCCTTCATCACCGTGGCGACGATGGCGCTCTGCCCCTTCACCGCTTCGATCACGTCCACCTGCACGGGCACGCCCGCACTTTCCGAAAGCAGATCCGACAGGACCGCGTCGGAAGCGGCGCGGGGAAGAAGCCCCGGGATCAGGACGGTCTTGCCGGTGGCAAGCTCCGACGCGCCGTAGGGGAAGGTCTTCCACACCGCGAGCTGATCCCGCCGCAGCGCCAGACGGCTTTGCTCCTGCTCCCCGTCCCGGATGGCGCGATCCAGCTCCAGCACCCGCCGGCAGATCTCCTGGGTCCCGGCGGTCTTTTCTTTCTCTTCCGCAAAGTGAGCGGTGGTCATGGTCTTGCGGCCGTAGAGGGAAGCCAGAAGCGGCTTCTTGGGCGGCGCGTAGTGATCCAGCACGGCAAGCGCCGCGCCCGCCGTCGCCAGATTTTTTTCAAAAATGGCGACGCTTCCGGCGGTCTCCACCTTCACCAGATCGGGGGACGTGATGTTTTCCAGCTCCACCACGCCCCGGCGCTGCAGTCGTTCCACGATCTGCTTGGCGTCGGCAAGCAAGCCCACGATCTCGATTTTTATCATCGGCACTTTTGCCAAAGCATCTTCCTCCTTTGCCCCGCCCGTCGGACGGGCGCTCGTTCAGGAAACTTTTCGCGGCTGAGCCGTGTTATTTCTGTATTTCCTCCAGGACGACGGCAAGCACCTCGTCTCCCCGGGACAGCGCCATGGTGGACAGGACGCGGGCGGTCTTTTCCGCCTCCTCCTGTGCCTTTCGGCAGATGAGGTCCCCTTCCGCCCGCGCCTTTGCTCGGGTCTCGTCCGCCTTTTGCCTGGCTTGGCGCAGGGCGTCCTGCCGGTTCTCCTCCCGGGCTGCGGCGGCTTCCCGCCGGCGGTTGGAAACGACTTCTTCTATGGTTCGCACGACCTCGTCGGCGGCTTTCTCCGCCGCCAGGATCTTTTCCACGGTGCTTTCCACCATAATTTCCCTCCGTTTTTGAAAAAAGAGCCGTCACCCTACAGACAGCTCCCAACATTCTTTATTCGGTTTGTTGACGGTGCGCGCCCGCCCGGTTCCTGTGGAACAGTATAGCACGGCGGCGGTGGCTTGTCAAGAAAATTCCGGGAAGAAACGGCGTTTTTTTCGCCGAAAAGGGCGCCCGGCGAGATGTGGGCGCCCGCTTTCACGTTTCTTCGATCTTGACCGGGGCGACGGACAGGCATTTGCCGGAAAAGGGATCCAGCTCAAACAGCGCCCCCGTGGCGGCGATGGCTCCCTTGGCGGGGGTGTAGGGCGTGGGCAGGTGATCCACAAAGCGGGCGACGGCAACGTCCACCGCCATGCCCAGAACGGACTCCACCGCGCCGCACATGCCCAGATCCGTCACGTACCCGGTGCCGCCGGGCAGGACGGTGTGATCCGCCGTGGGCACGTGGGTGTGCGTGCCCGCCACCGCGGAGAGCCTTCCGTCGAAGCGCCGGGCGAAGGCGATCTTCTCCGCCGTGGCTTCCGCGTGGATGTCGCACACGGCGACGTCGTAGCGCCCCGCCGCCTCCGCCAGGATCTTTTCCATGGCTTCAAAGGGGCTGGACAGCGCCTCCATGAACAGGGTGCCCTGCACGTTGGCGACCAGCACGCGGCAGCCGCCCGCCTGATAGATCCCCCATCCCCTGCCCGGCAAATGTCCCGGAAAATTAGCGGGACGGAGCAACGCCGTCGCTCCGTCCAACTCTTCCCGGATCTCCTTCTGCCGGAACGCGTGGTTCCCGGTGGTGATGACGTCGGCGCCGCCGGCGAAGAGGAGCTGAGCCCCCTCCCGGTCAAGCCCGTTGTGCCGCGCGGCGTTTTCGCCGTTGACGACCACAAAATCGCACCCCGACCTCTGCCGGAAAGCGGGCAGGCGGCGGCGCAGGAACAGCGCCGCGTCGGGGCCGACCACGTCTCCCAGACAAAGCAGTCGAAAGACCTGTGTTTTCACGTTTTTACTTTCTAAGCACGCATCGCGCTAAATTTTCGCTTACTTGGCGTATTCCACCGCGCGGCTTTCCCGGATGACGTGTACCTTGATCTGTCCGGGATATTCCATCTCGCTCTCGATGCGCTTGGCAAGATCCCGGGCGATAAACGCCATGTTCTCGTCGTTGACGATCTCCGGCTTCACCATCAGCCGCAGCTCCCGGCCCGCCTGAATGGCGAAGCTGGTCTCCACGCCCTGGTAGGAGGAGGCGAGCTCCTCCAGCTTTTCAAGCCGCTTGATGTAGCTTTCCAGGTTCTCACGCCGCGCACCCGGGCGCGCCGCGGAAATGGCGTCCGCCGCCTGGACGAGCACCGCCACCAGCGTCTGGGGCTCCACGTCGTTGTGGTGGGCTTCGATGGCGTGGACCACGTCCTTGTTCTCCCGGTACTTCCGGGCGATGTCGGCGCCGATCTTACTGTGGCTGCCCTCCACTTCGTGGTTCAGGGCTTTGCCGATGTCGTGGAGCAGACCGGCGCGGCGCGCCAGCGTGCTGTCCAGACCCAGCTCGTCCGCGATCATGCCGGCGATGTAGGACACTTCAATGGAGTGCTTGAGCACGTTCTGCCCGTAGCTGGTGCGGAACTTCAAGCGACCCAGCAGCTTGATCAATTCGGAATTCATGCTGTGGATGCCGCAGGAGATGAGCGCCTGCTCGCCTTCCTTTTTGATGGTGGCTTCCACTTCCTTCCGGGCCTTTTCCACCGTTTCCTCGATGCGGGCGGGATGGATGCGCCCATCCGTCATGAGCTTTTCGATGGTGAGCCGCGCCACCTCCCGGCGCACGGGCTCGAAGCTGGAAAGGGTGATGGCTTCCGGCGTATCGTCGATGATCAGATCCACGCCGGTGAGGTTTTCAATGGTGCGGATGTTTCTGCCTTCCCGTCCGATGAGGCGCCCCTTCATATCGTCGTTGGGCAGCGCCACCACGGAAACGGCGGCTTCCGTCACGTGGTTGGAGGCGATGCGCTGAATGGCGGTGGTAATGACCTCCCGCGCCTTGTCGTCGGCGTTTTCCTTCAGCTCGGCTTCGATCTCCTGGAAGCGGATGGCGGCGTCGTGCCGCGCCTCGTCCTCATAGCGGCGGAACAGGCTCTCTCTGGCTTCCTCTCCGGTCATCCCGGCGATCTTTTCCAGGGCGTGGACTTCCTGCGCCTTCAGCTCGTCCAGCTCCACCGCCCGGGCGTCGTTCTCCCGGATCTTGCTCTCCAGAGTCTCTTCCCGCTTTTCCAGATTTTCCAGCTTGCGATCCAGGTTTTCTTCCTTCTGGATCGCCCGCTTTTCCAGGCGGAACACCTCGTTGCGGCGTTCTTTGATCTCCCGGTCGGCGTCGTTCTTGTTTTTCAGGATCTCTTCCTTGGCTTCCAGCAGGGCTTCCTTCTTTTTCTGCTCACCGGTTTTCCGGGCTTCCTCCACGATGCGGACGGCTTCGTTTTCCGCCGCGCCGATCTTCTTTTCGGACAGATGCTTTCTGGTGAGAAAGCCCAGACCGAAGCCCAGCGCCAGGGTAAAAACGGCGACAAGCGCAAAGATGACGACCGTGGTCGCATCCAGGGCTGCCGCGCATATTACGGTACTCATGTTCTTCACACCTCCTTTTATGTTTTCATGACGATCCCGGAGGCAGGGGTATAGATCGGATTACACTTTTTATCACAATGCCGCAAAAGAGCGGCGTTTGTATGGATACACCCCGCCGAGGGGAACGGAAGACATACGAATACACATGATAACATGCATAGTAATGATACCCCAAATTCGGCGGATTTGTCAATAACAAATTATAATAAAAAAGAGGATATTCAAAAAAAATCCGTCTGATTGCGCCGGAAAAGCCTCTTGCCTGCCTGTGTTATACTGGAAGAAAAAGACGCAAAAGGAGATCGTCCCGTGAAAAAAGTCGTGTTCGCCTGCCTTGCCCTGGCGCTGATCCTTGCCGCCTGCGCGCCGCCGCCGGCGCAAACGGATCCCGGTCCGGCGGAGCAGCCTCTCGCCCCCGCGGCGCTGCAAGTCGCCCCGCTGCTGCAGACCGCGGCGGAAAGCGGCAGCGAAACGACCCTGCTGCCCACCCGGGAGGGCGTCGTCGCCCTGTGGGGGCGCGGCGGCGGTTTTACCGGCGTGTGGGTCTCCGGCACGAAAAGCGCCCTGACGGAGGATCTGATCGCGGGCGTGACGCCGCCGGAGAGAGCCGCTTTTCTGGAGACGGAAACGGGCAAGGGCGTTTTGTGCGCCGGCGGGCGCGGGTGGTATCTGCTTTTGGACGGCAGCGGCGGGGAGGAAAAGACCCTGCCGGACGGCGTCCGCTTCACCGGCGTTCTGTACGGCGGGGAAGGCTTTATCTGTGAAAAAGAGGGCTTGCTGCTGCTGGTCCCCGCGGATCTGTCCGCGCCCCTGGTGCTGGCGGACGGAAAAAAATTGCCGGACTTCGGCGGGATCCTGACGGCGACGGATCACGGCGGTCGCCTTTGGTACGCCCAGCGGGACGCCCAGGGCAGGGGCGTCGGGCTCGCCGCCTTCGTTCCCGGGGAAAGCCGTGTGACGGCGGCTCTGCCCGTCTCCTTTGAGTCCGCCGTCTCCGCCGGGGACGGCAGATTGCTCCTTTCCCGGAAGGAAGGGGAAGGGCGCGCCTTCATCCTGCTGGATCCCGAAACGAAAGAAAGCGCCGCCCTCACCGTCCCCGGGGAGACGTCCCTGTTCACCCTTTCCCCCGACGGCTCGATCCTGGCGCTGTGGGACGGCGCCGCCGGGCAGGTGCGGCTTTTCGCCTTTGAAGACGGGCGGGAGACGGCGGCGTTCGACCCCGGCGATCTGGGGACGCCCTCCGCTCTGCGCTACGGCGGCGACGGCGCTTTGTACGTCACCCTCCGGCAGGACGCCGGGGAGATCCTCGCCACCCTGGACGGGGCGGGATGACCCTTGCTTTTTTTCCGCCGCTGTGATACCATAGAGAGGATTTTGACGGAAAGAAGGAACGGGATATGGATCTGAGTGTCATTGTGACGGCGCCCGCCGGCGTTTCGGCGTTGGCGAAAACCATGGCGTCCCTGGCGGCGCAGACCGTTCCGGCGGAATGGAACGTGGTCGCCCCCGTGGGGGAAGAGCCGCCCGTTCCCGCCCTTTTCCCCGCGCCGGTGAAGACCGTGCCCTTTGCCGCCGATCCCGGCACCGCCAAGAACCGCGGGCTCATGGTGGCGGACGGCGCTTACGTTCTGTTCCTCACCGCCGGAGACGAATTGCGCCCCGGCGCCCTTGCCGCCGCCCTTGGCGAAGCGCGGAAGGAAGACGCCGACCTTGTGGTGTTCGATTACGAGACCGTGTCCCCCTCCGGGGAGATCGCCTATGTCTCCGCCTCCCCGGAGGAAGCGGGGGAAATGAGCGCCGAGGCGTATTTATACAGCGCCCCCGTCTCTTGCAATAAACTGATCCGCCGCCGCATTTTCGTGGACGAGGGACTGCGCTTTCCCGAGGGGATCCGCTTCGACGAGCTGGCGCTGATCCCGGCTTTGATGGCGTGGGGAGAAAAGATCCGCTATCTAAAAGAGCCGTTGTGCCGCCGCCCCCTGTCCTTCGATCCGGAGACCACCCCCTGGGATCCGTCGGAAATGGACGTGATCGGGGCGTTGGATCGCCTGATCCGGCTGACTGCCGCGTGGCGGCCGGAAGCGGAAGTGGTGGCGTTTCGCCGGCTGTACGGCGAGACCGCGCCCCGGGCGTGGCGCGCCGGCGACCGGGACGCCCTCGCCGCCATCGCCGCTTTTACGGCGGAAAAAATGCCCCGGTGGGAAAAGGAGCCCCTGATCAGGAAGGAGCCCCGAAAGCTGCGCCGCGCCGCCGCGCTGTATACCAAGGCGGCAACGAAAAAGAAGTGAAATTCCCCGGGGAATGATCGGAGCAAGTATGAAAAAAGTCGTATTCTTTCAATTGGAAGCGGGGGTCGCCGGAGAAGCCTCCGGGGTGAACCGCACGCTGGCGCGCGCCATGGCGGCGGCGGGCTGGCAGGTGCATTGTCTCTTCCTTTGCCGGGCTGGCAGGGAGCCCGCCTCTCCCGGCGTTCGCACGGTGGTGCTTTCCCCCCGTCCCTGGGGCGCGCCTTCCGGGGCGGAGGTACGGGCGCAGGCAGCCAAAGGCCACCTGTTTCGGGCGGCGGGGCTTCTGCTGCGCCGGAGAAAGCGGGAAAAGGATCGGGAAAACCTGTACGCCCGCGCCAAGGAGACTTTGCGGGAGATCGACCCCGACCGGATCGTCACCTCTCACTATCTGGTGCTGGAGGGGGTGCCGGAGGAGCTGCTGGATCGCACCATCCACCACGAGCGCTCGTCCTTTGCCGCCGTGAAGAAGAAAGAAGAGCATTTCCGGGCGCTGCGGGCCTATCGGGACCGGATCCGGTTTCTGTGGGCAAGCCCCGCCGTCTGTGAAAAAGCCGCCGCGGAGGGCTTTGTCCGCTCCGCGTACCTGTGGGATCCCGTCCCCTTTACCGCCCCCCGTACCCGGGTGGAGGAAAAGCGGAAGGTGGTCATCGTGTCCCGCTTTACGCCCTCTCAGAACCTGCCCCGGGTGGCGGCGCTTCTGAAGGAGACCCTGCCCGTCCACTGGCGGGTGGAGTTTTGGGGCGAGGGCGAGGACAAGGGCGCCCTTGCCGCCGCCATCGACGGGGACAGGCGCTTTCTCATCCGGGGCAATACCGCCGACCCCAAAGCGGTGTTCGCCACCGCCGCCTTCACCGTGAACGCCTCCCTGTCCGGGGAAGTGCCCCAGTCTCTGCTGGAAGCCGCCGCCTGCGGCGTGCCCGCCCTGTCCTTTTTCCCGGCGGAGGACGCCGGGAGCTTTCTGCGGAACGGGGAGAGCGCCGTTCTGGTGGAAAAGGGCGACTGGCTGAGTATGGAGGACGCCCTGCGGGTGCTGTTCACCACCCCCGGCTGGCGCCGGTCTCTTTCCCTGGCGCTCCACGACGCCGCCCGGGACTTCACCCTGGAAAAAGTGAAGCAGAATTGGCTGGATCTTCTGAATGAGTGAGCGCACTTGACAAAACTTCCTTAATATGGTACAGTGTCCACACGGCGTTGAAGAAGGCAGCCCGCCGGAAAGGTATGCAGAGAGAGCCGCGTTTGGTGCAAGCGGCTTTGCCGGAACGGACAGGGCATTTCCCTTCGGAGCCCGGACGGGGAAAGAAAAGTAGTCGTCCGCGGGGGATCCCGTTACAGATCGAATGAAGTGTCGGAGCCGCCGCTCCGGAATTTCAGGTGGTACCGCGAGAGACGCTCTCGTCCTGATGGGACGGGGGCTTTTTTGTTGGCAGAAAATCGCGAAAAGGAGAGGGATATGAGCGAATTATCGGAAAAGCTGGAGCAGATCCGGCGGGAGATCGAGGGGAAGATCGCTTCCTACGACTCTTCCAAGGCGCTGTATGAATTCCGGAAATCCATGCTGGACAACCGGGAGGGGCGGATCAGTTTGCTGATGCGGACGTTGAAGGATCTGCCCAAGGAGGAGCGCCCCGCCGCCGGCAAGACCATCAACGATCTGAAGGAATGGGCGCTCGCCCGCTTTGAGGAAACGGACAGAAAGCTCCATCATCTGGAAATCGCCCTGCGGGAGGCGGCGGAGCGGGTGGACGTTACCGAGCCCGCCGTATCCGTGCGCACCGGACATCTGCACCCCATTACCCTGGTGACCAACGAATTGATCGACGTGTTCCAGGGCATGGGCTTTACGGTGTACGAGGGTCGGGAGATCGAAAACGATTACTACAATTTCACCGCCCTGAACACCCCCAAGGATCATCCCGCCCGGGATATGCAGGACACCTTCTACGTGTCCGGGGACTTTCTGCTGCGCACCCAGACCAGCGCCGGACAGATCCACGTGATGGAAAATTCCCGTCCCCCCATCAAGATCCTGTCCCCCGGCAAGGTCTTCCGCTCCGACGACGACGCCACCCACTCCCCCATGTTCAGTCAGATGGAGGGGCTGGTGGTGGACAAGGGCATTTCCCTGTGCGACCTGCAGGGGATGCTGGATACCTTCAGCGAAAAGATCTTCGGAGAGGGCGTCAAGACCCGTCTGCGCCCCTCTTACTTCCCCTTTACCGAGCCCAGCGTGGAAGTGGACGTGAGCTGCTTTGCCTGCGGCGGCAAGGGATGTAAGCTGTGCAAGGGCACCGGCTGGATCGAGGTTTTGGGCGCGGGCATCGTCAACCGCCACGTGCTGGAAAACTGCGGCATCGACCCGGACGTGTATTCCGGGCTTGCCTTCGGAATGGGCATCGAGCGCATCGCCATGCTGAAATACGGCATCAACAACATCAAAGCGCTGTTTGAATCGGACGTCCGCTTCGCCGGGCAGTTCCGGGATTGAAGGGAGGGAGCCGATATGTTATTACCGCTCTCCTGGTTGAAGGAATACGTGGAGGTGGACGTCACCCCCGAGGAATTGGAAAAGAAGCTGTTCTCCGCCGGGTTTGAGGTGGAGGAACGGAAGGAAGTCGGCGGGGACATCGCCGGCGTCGTGGTGGGTCTGGTGGAGTCCTGCGAGCCCATCCCGGACACCCATCTTCACGTCTGTCAGGTGAACTGCGGCGACAAGGGCGTCCTTCAGATCTGCTGCGGCGCGGACAACGTGCGCGCCGGCGGGAAATACCCCGCGGCGCTGGTGGGCGCCACCGTGTACGCCACCGCCAAGGATCACGTCACCGTGGAAGGGGTCATGACCATCAAGGCGGGCAAGCTGCGGGGGGTGGACTCCTTCGGGATGCTCTGCTCCGGCGCGGAGCTGGGCGTTTCCGAAGCCATGTTCCCCGGCGCGGGGTATAACGGACTTCTGGTTTTGCCGGAAGACGCCGTGCCCGGCGCGGACGTAAAGCCTCTTCTGGGGCTGGACGACGTGATCTTCGACGTGGCGGTCACTGCCAACCGCCCCGACTGCCAGAGCATTCTGGGCATGGCGCGGGAAGTCGCCGCCATCCTGAAAAAGCCCTTGAAAATGCCGGCGCTGGATTACACCGTCTCCGACGAAACGCCCGATCTGGACGTGACCGTGGAAGCGCCGGAGCTGTGCCCCCGCTACATCGGCGCGGCGGTGAACGACGTAAAGATCGCTCCCTCCCCCGCGTGGATGCAGAGACGGCTCGCCCTGGTGGGCGTGAACGCCATCAACAACGTGGTGGACATCACCAACTACGTGCTGAAGGAATTCGGTCAGCCCATGCACGCCTTTGACCGGCGGCAGCTGAACGACGGGCGCATCGTGGTGCGCCGCGCCCGGGACGGGGAGAAGATCGTCACCCTGGACGAAAAGGAATTCACCCTCACCCCCGAAAACCTGGTGATCTGCGACGCGGATCGCCCCGTGGCGCTGGCGGGCATTATGGGCGGCTTGAACTCCGAGATCCGGGACGACACCACCGCCGTCCTCTTCGAGTCCGCGAAATTCGCCCGGGACAACGTTCGCCGCACCGCCCGCGCCCTGGGTCAGTCCTCCGACTCCTCCGCCCGCTTTGAGAAGGGCGTGGATGAATACGCCACCGTGAACGGTATGGCGCGCGCCCTGCATTTGGTCGAGGCTTTGGGCGCCGGACGGGTCACCGCCTTCAAAAAGGACGTGGCGGTGGATCCCGCCCTGACCCGCCGCACCTTCACCGCCTCCCTGAACCGGATCAACGAGATCCTGGGCGTGGAGGTGCCCGTGGATGTGGTGAAGGAAACGCTGACGGCGCTGGACTTTGCTCCCGCCGTGGAGGGGGACAGGCTCACCGTCTCCATCCCCCCTTACCGGGAAGATATGGACGAGCACGCCAGCGACCTGGCGGAAGAGATCATCCGTTCCTGGGGCTATGAACACATCCGGCCCCGCTTCCTGGACAACGCCGCCGTCACCGCCGGCGGGCGTACCGAGGAGCAGAAAAAGCTCTTGAAGACCCGGGTCTGCCTTGCCCGCGCCGGCTTTGACGAGGCGGTGTTCTATTCCTTCTTCTCCCCCCGGGATCTGGCGCTTCTGCGCCTGCCCGAAGACGCGCCGGAAACGCGCGCCATCCGTCTTTTGAATCCCATCAGTGAGGATCTGTCCCTGATGCGCACCACCCTGGTGCCGTCCATGATCAACTGCGCCGTGCGGAACCTGCGCCGGGGCAATACCGCCGGGCGCTTCTTCGAGATCGCCCGCGTCTTCCGTCCCAAGGCGCTGCCCCTGACGGAGTATCCCGAAGAGCGCACCATGCTCTGCGTGGGACTTTTCGGGGATCAGGAGACCTTCTTTACCGCCAAGACCGCGCCGGAAGCCCTTGCCGCCGCCTTCGGCATCCGCTTTACCTACCGGAAAGCGAAAAAGAGCTTCCTGCATCCCGGGCAGACCGCCGAGATCCTCTATGACGGCGAAGCCGTGGGCTTTATGGGCAAGCTCTCTTATGAGATTTGCGAAGAGCTGGCGGTGGAAAAGCCCGTGTATCTGGTCTATCTGGATTACGAAGCCCTTTCTCCCGCCCTGTCCGGCGCCATTCACTATCAGCCCCTGTCCCGCTTCGTTTCGGAGACCCGGGATCTGGCGCTGGTCGCCGACGAGGAGATGACCTGCGGCGAGCTGCAGGACGCCATCTTCTCCGCCTGCAAAGCGATCAGCGACGTGAGACTGTTCGACGTGTACCGCTCCGACGCCGTGGGCGCGGGCAAGAAGAGCATGGCGTTCCAGCTCACCTTCGCCCCCTCCGACCACGAATTCACGCCGGAGGAGATCGACGGCTACGTGCAGAAGATCTTGCGGAAGCTGGAGCACGTGTACGGCGTCAAGCT
>CAMPCJ010000019.1 GCA_946645685.1 uncultured Clostridia bacterium
CACCAATAACCCCTACTACTATCCTATTACCGCCTTCGGCGCGACCGGTTATAAGACCGGCGCTGATGCGGACGGCGTTCTGTACTGCGGCGTTCTGGGTCAGTATGACTGGAACGAAACGCTGGATGAAGCCACCGGGGCAGCGATCCCCATGGTCACCCTGAAGGGCGAGACCGATCAGAACCTGGTCAACTTCACCAACACCACCTACAGCCGCCTCACCTACGCGCTGGTCGACGGCAACGCCACCTGGTCTCCCACGGATATGCGTCTGAGAAACCACTACGGCACGCAGATCGTTATGTCCTCCAAGTTCACCGTTCGCGTCCTCTTCGACGCCGCTAAGTATGATGCCGCCCAGACCGGCGTCGTCATCACCTGTGCGGTGAACGATGGCGAAGCCGAGACCATGACCCTTACCAAGGGCGTGGCGGGAACGGCTCAGGAAGGCTTCTACTACTTCGATGTAGACGGCATTTCCGCCGCGGATTACAAGGATACCGTCTTCAACCTCACCATCGCCTTTGACGATCTGCCCGTGCGGGAGCTGTCCTTCACCGGCGCCACCATCATCACCGATATGACCGGCTCCGGGAACGCAAATCTTGTGACCCTCGGCACCGCCATCGACGAATTCACCACCGCGATCGCCGCATACTTTGAGAATTCCGCCGCGGAAATTTCCGAAGGCACCGTTACCGACGTGACGGACGAGCAGGTCGACGCCATGCTCGCCGCCAAGTCCGACAAGGCGCCTACCACCGACAAGATCGAAGTGGCAGAGAACATCAAGGTCGTGGGCGTCAACCTAAAGATCACCGACGTGATCACCATCAACTTCTGGTTCCGCTGCGAGAACAACGCCACCATCAACTCCGCCACCCTGGGCGATGCGACGCTGGGCAACGGTTTGGTTCTCCAGACCCGTGACGCGGAGAACGGCTACTACTCCGTGAACTACGAAATGGACGCCGGGGATCTGGCATCCATGCTCACCATGAAGATCAACGGCTCCAACGTGGAATTCAACGCCTGCCCGCTGTCCTATGCGAAGGCTTTGAGAGGGCAAAACAACAATTTGGCTCAGGCGATCATCAACTACGCCTACTACGTGGAAAGCTTTGCGGTCTGATCGATCAAAAACAGATAGGAGGATAGAGATATGAAAACTTACCAAGCCCCTGATCTGGAATTGATCCGCTTCACCGCCGAGGACGTGATCCTGGCGAGTCCTACGGTCCCCGAGCCCGGACCCGGCGAGACCCCCGTTGTGATCTTCTGATCCAGCCATCAAAAACCGTGCGTCATCCGACGCACGGTTTTTTTGTATCTTACCCGCTATTTTCTCTTTCTTACCGAATGAACCCGGAGAAACGAGGGCGCATCTTCCCGCCAACACCCACAAAAGCCCCTCGATTGCTGACAAAATCACCAAAAAGAAAAAGCAAATTTTGTGCAATTGAACAGAACGATTTAGACTTTCAATCCTCTTCTTGCTTTTTTCGGTGAACCTATGTAAAATGTATGGTAGGAAGGATCGTAAACGGGGAAGAGCCCGCGTGCGATCCTTGCAGGAACCTTATACCCATAAACAGGAGGTAGCCCCATGACCAAAACCAAAAACGGCATGAAGTGGTTGGCGGCGTCTCTGCTGCTGGTCGTTCTGATCGGCGCGGTGCTTTTGTCCGTTTTTTCCACCCCTGCCAGAGCTGAGGATGAAGAGGACACCAGAGTCGTCTTCCGCGTCATCATCAGCCCCAGTGTCGATAACGCAAACGATTTTGCCCGGAATCAGGGCTGGATCGAAGAAGATCAGTCCGTGCGTTGGAGATCCACTTTCGACGCGGACGATACCCAGACGGACGCGCCTGTCTTCCGTTTTGAAAATCCGCAGCTCTTCTTTGCCTACGGTATGGTTTCCTCCGGCGACCACCTCGGCGATTACCGGAACATCCGCTCCTACCTGTCCGAGACCGGTCTGGACGCGGAAGGCTTCAATCCCGAGATCGAGCTTTACGTCCTTTCCGACGTGATCTGGTGCAACGATAACGCGGAAAAGACCAACCTCCCCGGTCTTGATTCCTACCAGACCCTGTCCGACGCGGATAAGAGCTTTACGGCGGTCCCCGTTACCTTCCATTTCATCGGCGTCACCGATTATATGGAAGAAGAGGGCGCCCTGCCCACCATCTACATCGGCGTTGCGAAGAACGCTTACATCAACATCAAGTCCAACGTCATTTTGGACGGTGTGAATATGCGCGGCGCCTGCCACGCGAGTGACGCAGATCAAACCAACCCCGTGTACCATGCCGGCTACACGGCGGACGGCGCCCTCAACACCGGCCGCTTCCAGGGCGGCACCAGCTACATCAACACCGTTTTGGTGGACGGCTGCACCGTGGAAGTGAAGAACGGCGCCGGCATTTACAACGGCAATAAGGATGGAAACGCCACCGTTCTCACCCGCATTCAGACGGCGCAGTTTTCCAACGCCTACGTGAACGCGGCGGTCGGCGACGCCAACGTCCTCACCAACACCCTCCGGGGCGATCAGGACACCATCGGCACCATCATCCTCCGCTCCGGGTCCTACACCAACGTTTTTACCGTGGGCCCCGGCAAATCCGGTATCAAAACCACGGTTGCGACGGCGGATCAGATCCCCGCTGACGGGCAGGACCGCACCGACGTATCCGCCCTCACCGGCGACTATTATAATTTCACCACGAAAGCCGCTTTCGACGCAAACGACACGTCTGTTGCCGCCAACTGGTATCACGTGGATTACAACGCCGGTAAGGCGGACGCCTACGTCACCGTCAGTGACGACGCCGTCGTTGACAACCTGCGCCCCAGCAGCGACTCGGAGTGCTGGACCGGCGTCGGCACCACCGCTCACATCAACGTGGAGGGCGGCACCATCACCTCCCTTTACACCGGCTACGGCGTGGCGGATAAAGTGTTCGTGAGCAACCGCACCCGCAATACCTTAACCCAGTTCGGCTCTGTGGAGCTGAACGTCACCGGCGGTACCATCACCACCTTCTACGGCGGCTACTATTATGAAAACCTCGGGTTGGAGCATGAGACCAAAAGCGGCGTCAGGACTTACTTGGCTCCCAAGGCGCCGGCTAAGTCCGGCTACGCGCACGCCTACGGCGACCTCACCGTGGATTTTCTCGGCGGCGAGGTGACCGGCACCTTCTACGGCTTGTACAACAAGAACGTCGTTTCCTCCAATCTGGATTACGAAGCTATGGTGATCCACGGTACCACCACGTACAATATCGGCGACCCCGCCACCGGCGAAGGTCCCTCCTTCAACACCAACGGCACCGCTACCTTCCGGATCGGCCAGGGCGCTCATATCCTGGGCGAGGAAGGCGCTGAGGAGAGCAAATTCTTCTTCAACGTCTACGGCGGCGATATTGTCGGTCAGGTGTTCTACTCCCTGGGCTGTGCTATGTATTACACCCCTGAGATCAATCTGTACGGCGGCACCTTCCGCCACGTTTCCTACGGCTTTGGCGCCGGCTACGTGCAGGAGACTCCCGCCACACTGGTCACGGAGCCCGTCACCGGCGTCACCTCTCCCGTGGCGGTGAAGGTGACTGTGGACGGCGCCACCATCGGTCAGTATTACGGCTTCAAGGGCGGTACCACCAACCCGGCGAACTCCACCTTGGGCGTGTCCACCGTGTCCGTTTTGAAGAGCGGCATCATCGGTTCCATCCACATGCTGGAGGACGGCGGTCAGTCCACCCGTATGGGCGCTACCTACCCCACCAGCGACAAGACGATCAACTGGATCACCCTGGGCGAAGCGGGCAGCGAAAAGAAGCTCACCATCGGTCAGTACTACGCCGCTTCCGAGTTCTATTATGACGACGTCCCCGCCAACCGGCTGGGCTTCGGCAAGCTCTACGCGGGCAACATGGTCATGGCGACCACGGTGTATGACAACCTGGTCATCGACCCCGCCGCCGCCTTTACGGCGATCACCGACGCCGGTCTCAAAAAAGCCACCTATGAATTGACCTGGAGCGCCACGAACTCCCACTCCAAATCCAAACTGGTCTGGGCGGATTATACCGAAGACGACTTCACCGGTGAATTCTACGCCGTCGGTAAAGAGGTCAACCACTACGAAGGGGAATACAGCGGCAAATACGCCGCCGATATCGTTCTGGACGTGCACGGCTTCGATCTGGAGACCCGTACCAACGACCACCTCTTCGGCAACGTCGTGCTGCGCCATGAATTTTCCACCAGCGCGACCGACTCCACCAAAGTCACCGTTTCCGGATCCATTTACCTCAACATCGAAGGCACGGAGGACAAACCCCTTGCCATCACCCGGAACCTGCACCCCTTTGCGGTGGACGGCGAAGGCAAGACCGTCTTCACCGATACCGACGAAGGCGTCCTGATCAACGGCTTGGTTGATTCCTCCGTTGTGGAGATCACCGATTCCGGCGCGGGAAGCAGGATCAGCAAGATCCATCGCTTCTGGGGCGACGTCAACATCGGCTTGAAGAACGTGGTCATCGGGAATGAGGGCAACCGCGGCTACATCCATCTGATGCATACCATGCAGTATCTCGGCGATATTTCCATCTCCCTGGATCACTGCACCCTCAACGGTAACTTCCACGCCCTGTCCAACGTCGTCGCGGGAAAGCCTTCCAGCTACGGCTCCAATACCGCGGAAACCACCGTCAACGTTGCCAATACGCTGACCGATACCACCGTCAACGGGCACTACTACGGCGGCGGCGTCAACTTCTACAACGTGGCGAATATCACCAACACCCTGACGGGCGTCACCGTCAACGGTTCCTACTACGGCGGCGGCACCCGTAACGTCGGCACCGTGGGCGCGGACGGCACCGTGGGTTCCCGCGCGGGCGTTTGGGGCATCATCGCCACCGGCTGTAAGTCCATCGGCGCCATCGCCAACACCCTGACGGACGTTACCATCAACGGTGATTACGTCGGCGGCAACCAGAACAGCGGGAACCAGGCGCACGGCGTCACCAACGAGATCAACGGTGTAACGCTTACCGGCGCGTACTTCGGCGCCTGCAGAGCCTCCACTACCGGCGGCTCTGTCACCAACCTCATCAACGGGCTGGATATCGGCAGTGCCTTCTACGGCGGCAACGACGCCACCGGTACCGTCAGCGGCACCGTTTCCACCACCGTGACCAAGTTCCGCAACACCACAAACCGGGCGGAGACCGCGTTCTACGCCGGCTGCAACAACGGCGGTTCCGGCACGGCCATCAAACCCACCGCCGGCAAGCCCGCCATCGAGCTCACCTTTATCCCCGAAAAGGATGAAGACATCTTCATTTCCGGCCTGCTCTGCCTGGGCAGCAACAGCAACAGCACCGTCGAGGGTGATATCGTCGCCAACCTTTACGGCGGCACCCATCACTCCATTCGCCACATGATCCTGGGCAACCGGCAGACCGACGACGACCATAACGTCACCGGCAATATCACCGCCAACATCTACGGCGGCAACTTCGGTACCGTGTATCTGGGCGGGCGGAACAATACCACCGCCACCACCGCTCTTTCCACCACGGGCGACGTCACCCTGAACCTGTGGGGCGGCTCCGTTCAGTACGTCCGCAAGGGCTACGCTGATCCCACCGAGACCGCGCCGGGCAAGGGCGTCTACGTGGGCGGCGACGTGGTTGTGAACATCCACACCGATTCTCCCGCCGAAATGCCCGAGGGCACAAAGCTTCAGGATCTGGTCATCCGCGGCGAGATCGACGGTGAGAAACAGACCTACGCCACCGATGTGGATCATCCCAACACGCCTTACATCGTGAACTTCTATGCCGGCGACCGTACCCTGTACACCGCCGCCAACGTTTACACCTATGCGGACGGCTCCGTCAGCAGCACCGCTGTCGCTGCCAACATCACGGCGGATACCATCACCGGTTCCACCTTGAAGATCGCTCCCGCCGATCATTACTACTATCCCATCACCGTCTTCGGTGAGGAGGGCTACTACACCGACAAGGGTACCGAAAAAGGCCAACTCGCCTGCGGTATTAAAGGTGCGATGGATTGGGGCACCGGCGTCCACCTCACCCTGAAGGGCGTAAATGACGCTTCCCTTGTGGAAGCCGCCAACGGCGCCTACAGCACCATCACCTACGTGCAGGACGGCGAAAACGCCACCTGGGTCGGCGCGGACAACCGTCCCAACGTCCCCTACGGCACCACCGTCGTCATGGACGCTCTCTTCAACGTCCGCGTTCTCTTCGAGAAGGCAAAGGTGGATGCCACCGCTTCCTACGCCATCAGCTACACCGTCAACGGCGGCGAAGCCGTTGAAGCGGAGCTTATTCCCGGCGAAGGCGACTATGCCGATTACTACTACATCGTGGTGCCCGGCATTCCCGCCACCGCGTACAAGTCCGTGAAGATCGCCGTCAGCGTCACCGCGGACGATCTGGCTGCCCGTACCACCACCTTCACCGGCTCCGGGATCCTGGCGGATCTTGCCGACATGGGTGAAAACGAAGCCAAGCTCGCCGCCGCCATCGGTGAATACGCCGACGCGCTGAACGCCTTTGTGAAGGAAGAAGACGTTCCCAGTGGCGAAGTGGAAGACGTGACCGACGAGCAGGTCGCCGCGCTCCTTGCCGCAGGCGGCAAGACCGTGACCACCTATAAGACCGCTCTTGCGGAAGGCGTCACCGGCGTGGGCGTCAGCCTCAACGTTACCGAAGTCGTCACCCTCAACTACTATCTGAAGGTGGAAGAGACCGCGGCTGTTACGGAAGCCGCCGTGGGCACCCACACCCTGGCGAACGGCGAGTTGACCCTGACGGAGAAGGAAGACTACACCGTCATCAGCGTCACCTGCCGTGCCGACGAGCTTGCCACCGTCCTCACGCTGACCGTGAACGGCGGCGAAGGCACGTTCAACGCCTGCCCGCTGTCCTACGCGAAGGCTTTGAAGGCGACGAACGACGCTCTGGCGCAAGCCATCCTCAACTACGCTTACTACGTGGATCAGTTTGCCGTGATCATCTGATCCCGGGCATAACCAAAAAAAGCACACGCCGTACGGCGTGTGCTTTTTTATGTCGTAAGTTTTTGTCGCGGGAGAATTGTTCGGAGGCGTTACAGCTCCCTTGCTTCCAGATAGTAGCGCTTGTCCCGCGCCACCCCCATGGAAAAGGTCTTGCGGGGCAAAACCCCGTCCCGGGCGATTCCCCGGAAGAAATCACCCTTGGGAATGGCGGGTAGCAAAAAGCCTAAATTGCCGTCTTTTTTCGCAAGCTTTTTCAGATCCTCATCCCCGTGAATGTAATCCGTCTGCCCGGGATGGGAGGCAAAAAATTCGTCCAGCGCGTTTTGCAAAATGCCTACGGGCAAAACGCCCCTGGCGGGATCTAGGATCAGAGAGCCGCTTGCCATGCCGCAGAACCACGGGACTTCAATGCCCTCCTCCGCGCAGCAGTTTTCCATCAGAAACGTCAGCACGTCGGAAGCGTCCGCCCCGGTGACAAGGCGGTGAATGGGCTCGAATACCTGTACCGGGTCGTGGATGTTTTCCAGCTCCACCATGGCAAAGCGCGCCCTTTGAAGCGCTTCGGCAGGCGCGCCGTTCCGTTTCAGTTCCTCGTAGCATTCCTTGGCGGTGGCGAGGGAATGATTGCCGTCGCCCACGGCGAAAAGCATCCCGGAAAGGGGCTCTTTTTTCCGCCGGCAGTACGCGTCCAGCCGGGCGAGAAACGCGTCTTTTTCCGCGCCCCGGATCACCCTGCCGCAAACGTGCCCGCCGCCCTGCATCAGATCCAGGTCATAGACGACTTCCCCGGCGCTTTCTTTCAGCGGCTCAATGAGGGAAAAGCCGTCGTCGTCACAAAGCATCAGCACGTGGGAAAGCTCGATCTTCGCCCCGCGCCGCACCCGCATCCGGGGCGGGATCCGTTCTACCACCGTCTTCTCCGTGGCGCGGATCGCCGCGTCGGTCTCCGGATGATAATCGTAGGCGTCCAGGTCGATGACCCCCACCACGCCGGCGCGGACGGCGCCGTTTGCCAGCGTGCGCTCCACGTAGATCAGCGCGTCCTGGCAGGTCGTGAAGACCCCGCTTTTCAGATCTTCCTCCATGGCGGCGCGAATGGCGCCGAAGGTTTCGTCCGTGGCGGTGGGCAGAAAGGCTTCCGGCAGGATGCAGTGCAGCGCCGAAGGTGCGTCTCCCACGGTTTTTTTCACCTCTTCCCAATATTCCGGCTGGGAGGTGAACTGGTCGCAGGCGATCACCGGCCATTTGGAGAGGAATTCCTTTCGGGGGATCAATACGTCAAATGAAGTGAAAACAGACATTTTTTTGCTCCTTTGCAGAATAGTACGATTTTCCACCATTTTGCGCCTCTTGTCAAGACTTTTGGGAAAAATAGGTCTTGACAAGGAATTTTGCCGCGATTATAATAAGGAACGTAGATTTTTACCGAAGGAGGGCGGACTGTGAAACGATTTTTTGCCTACGCTTATTTTTATTTTATCCCCGCGGACCGCTTGCCGGAAAGGGCGTGAACGCCTCTTCTCATTGGTAGGAAGTCCGCAATTCGTGTTGCCGTGACCGGCAGAACGGGATTGCGGTTTTTTATTTGTAAAAAAGAGTGACTGAAAAGGAGAAACGAAATGATCCAACAGGATATGATGCAGCTGGGCAAACGCCGCTCCACCATCCGGGAGCTGTTTGAGTTTGGCAGACAGAGAAAAGAAGCCGTCGGCGCGGACAAGGTCTTCGACTTCAGCCTGGGCAACCCCAGCGTCCCCGCCCCCCAGGCGGTGGAGCAGGCGATCCGGGAGCTTCTGGAAGAGAAGGATCCCGTGTCCCTTCACGGCTACACCTCCGCCCAGGGCGACGCGGGCGTCCGTCGGATCATAGCGGAAAACCTGAAGGCGCGGTACGGCGTCCCCTGCGACCCGGATCTGATCTACATGACCTGCGGCGCGGCGGCGTCTCTCACCATTTCCCTCCACGCCGTGGCGGGAGAGGGAGACGAGGTGGCGGTGTTGACGCCCTATTTTCCCGAATACCGGGTCTTTGTGGAAAAAGCGGGCGCGAAGCTGGTGGAAGTCCCCTGCGGCGCCGGCTTCGGGCTGGATCTGGAGGCGCTGGACCGGGCGGTGACGGAAAAGACCGCCGCCGTCATTGTCAACTCTCCCAACAACCCCACCGGCGTGGTATTGAAGCCGGAGGAGATCTCCGCCCTGGCAGCTCTTTTGTCGGAGAAGGAAGCGGCGTTCGGCCACCCCGTCTATCTCATTTCCGACGAGCCTTACCGGGAATTGATCTACGGCGGCAAAAGAACCGCGCTGCCCGCTCAGGTCTACCCCGACACCATTACCTGTTATTCCTATTCCAAAGCGCTGTCCCTGCCCGGGGAACGCATCGGCTATATCGCCGTATCTCCCAAGGCGCGGGACGCCGGGGATCTGTACGCCGCCGTTTGCGGCGCCGGGCGCGCCCTGGGATTTGTCTGCGCCCCCGCTCTGTTCCAGTACGTGGCGGGAAAATGCGACGGCGTTTTGCCCGACCTTGCCGCCTATGATGAAAACCGCCGCCTGCTCACCGAGGGGCTTCGGGAGATCGGCTATGAGACCGCTTCCCCCGACGGCGCCTTCTACCTCTTTGTGAAAGCGCCGGACGGCAACGCCCCCGCCTTCAGCGAACGGGCGAAGAAATATGAGATCCTCCTGGTCCCCGGGGACGATTTCGGCGGACCGGGCTGGGCGAGGCTGGCGTACTGCGTGAAGAAGGAGACGATCGTAAACGCGCTCCCGGCGTTCCGGGCGCTGTATGAATCATACGGAGAATGATATGAACGTATTGGAGGAAGCCCGCCGGGAGATCGACCGGGTGGACGGAGAGATGCGCCGCCTGTTCGAGGCGCGTATGGACGCCGTGGCGCGTGTGGCGGCATATAAGAAAGAACACGGACTTATGATCCTGGATCCCGCCCGGGAAGCGGCGGTGGTGGAAAACGGCGCCGCCGCCTTCCCCCGGGAGGATCTGCGCCCCTATTACGTGGATTTTCTGCGGGATACCATGGCGGTTTCCCGCCGGTATCAGAAGGGACTGCTGGACGGGATGCGGGTGGCGTATTGCGGCGTCTCCGGCGCCTTTGCCGAGCTTGCCGCCCGGCGCATTTTCCCCGCCGGCGTCCCCGTCCCGTGCCCCGGCTTCAAGGAGGCTTACGACGCCGTGAAAACCGGCGACTGCGACCTGGTCGTTTTGCCCTTGGAGAATTCCGTCAACGGCGACGTGGGTCAGGTGATGGACCTCATCTTTTTCGGTGATCTGTTCGTCGCGGGGGTCTATGACGTGGCGGTGGTACAGCATCTTCTCGGCACCCCCGGCGCCACGCTCGATTCGGTGAAGCGGGTCATCAGCCACCCCCAGGCGTTGGGACAGTGCGCCTCTTTCATCCGTGCCCACGGCTATGAGACCGGGGAGCGGGTGAACACCGCCGTCGCCGCCCGGGAAGTCGCCGAAAAGGGCGACGTGACGACGGCTGCCATCGGCAGCGAGGAAGCGGCGGGGCAGTACGGTCTGGTCAAGCTTGCGGAACGGATCCAGAGCGAAGGGGACAACACCACCCGGTTCGTCGTCCTCACCCGCAGCCGGAAGGATCCCGATCCGAAGGATAAGAGCTTCATTCTGCTCTTCACCGTGAAAAACGAAGCCGGCGGGCTTGCCC
Source organism: uncultured Clostridia bacterium (assembly GCA_946645685.1). Classification (GTDB taxonomy): domain Bacteria; phylum Bacillota; class Clostridia; order Oscillospirales; family SIG627; genus RGIG5579. The sequence continues at coordinate 10,755 of CAMPCJ010000019.1, forward strand.
GCGCCATCACCGCCATCGGCGCCCACGGCTACAATATGCGGGCGCTGAAAAGCCGCCCCGCCCGGGATCTGTCCTGGAGCTACTACTTTTTCTGCGAATGCGAAGGGAACATTTACGACAGTGAAGGCCGCTCCCTGATGCGGGAGCTGAACATCGTCTGTCAGGACGTGAAGATCGCCGGGTCGTACGAAAGGGACGTGAGAGTATGACGATGACGGTAAAGACCCTCACCGGCTCCTATCCCGTGCTCATTCAGCGGCGCGCTCTTGCCCGGGCGGGGGAGCTGTTCCGGCTGGATCGCCGCGTGCTGGTGGTGACGGATGACGGTGTGCCCGCCTCCTACGCCCGCGCCGTTGCCTCCGCCTGCCGGGACGCGCTGGTCGTCACCCTGCCCCGGGGAGAGGGAACGAAAAATCTGGATTCCTTCCGCGCCCTGCTTTCCACCATGGCGGAAAAGGGCTTTACCCGCACCGACTGCGTGACGGCGGTGGGCGGCGGCGTGGTGGGCGACCTGGCGGGCTTCGTCGCTTCCGCCTATATGCGCGGCGTGGATTTTTACAACGTGCCCACCACCCTCCTGGCTCAGGTGGATTCCTCCATCGGCGGCAAGGTGGCGGTGGATCTGATGGGCTATAAAAATCTGGTGGGCGCCTTCTATCCGCCCCGCGCCGTTCTGATCGATCCGGATACGCTGGATACGCTCTCCGACCGGCAATTCGCCTGCGGTCTGGCGGAAGCCATCAAGACCGCCCTCATCCGGGACGCCGCTCTGTTTGACCGGATCGAAAAGGGCGATCCCCGGCGAGACGCGGAAGAGATCATCGCCGCGTCTTTAGCCGTCAAAAAGGCGGTTGTGGAGGCGGATGAAAAGGAAGGCGGCGTGCGGAAGATCCTCAATTTCGGACACACCATCGCCCACGCCATCGAATCGGAAACGGACTTTGGTCTGCTTCACGGGGAATGCGTGGCGCTGGGGATGATCCCGTTTTGCGGGGAGAGCGTGCGCCCCCGTCTGATCGGCGTTTTGAAAAAAGCGGGGCTTCCCACCACCCTGTCCTGGGAGGGGGATGCCCTTGTGGAAGCCATGCGCCGGGACAAGAAGAAACAAGGGGACGCCATCACCGTGGTGCGCGTGGATACCATCGGCGATTGCCGCCTGGTGGAAATGCCCTTTGACCAACTGGAACGGATCGTCAGAGGAGTGAAACTATGAAAAACAGCATCGGCAGCTCCGTGATCCTCACCCTCTTCGGGGAGAGCCACGGTATGAGCGTGGGATGCGTGCTGGACGGACTTGCCCCCGGGATCCCCGTGGACGAAGACGAGATCCGGCGCGTTCTTGCCCTGCGCCGACCCTTCGGCGCCATCTCCACCCCCCGGGTGGAAAACGATCCCTTTGTCATCGAAAGCGGCGTATACCGGGGGAAGACCACCGGCACCCCCCTGTTGATCCGCATCCTCAACGAAAACGTCCGCTCCGGGGACTACGACGGCTTTCTGACCAAGCCCCGCCCCGGTCACGCGGATTACACCGCCTCCGTGAAATACGGCGGTTTTCAGGATCCCCGCGGCGGTGGGCATTTCAGCGGCAGAGTTACGGCGGCGCTGGCGGCGGCAGGCGGCATTTTGCTGCCCGCTCTGCGGAAAAAAGGCATTGTCATCGCCACCCATATCAAGGAGCTTGCGGGCATTGCCGACCGTCCTTTTCGCTCCTTTGAGGCGGACGGGGCGCTCCTGGCGGACAAGGCGTTCGCCGTCCTGGACGAAGGCGCCGGCGAACGGATGCGGGAAGCGATCCTCGCCGCCAAAAAAGACGGCGACAGCGTGGGCGGCGTGCTGGAAAGCGTGATCACGGGCGTGCCCGCCGGCGTGGGCGAGCCCTGGTTTGATACCGTGGAAGGGGAAATGGCGAAAGCCCTCTTTTCCATCCCCGCCGTGAAGGGCGTTTCCTTCGGCGCGGGCTTCGACCTGGCGCGGATGCGTGGCAGCGCCGCCAACGATCCCTTCGTTGCGGAAAACGGCGCCGTCCGACCGGCAGGCGACCGGCAGGGCGGCGTGAACGGCGGCATCACCAACGGGGGCGCCATCCTCGTTCAGACCGCCGTCAAGCCCACCCCCACCATCGGAAAAGAACAGCGGACCGTGGATCTCTCCACGGGCGAAGAGTCCGTTTTATCCGCCGCCGGAAGGCACGATCCCTGCATCGTCCACCGGGCGCGGATCGTGACGGACAGCACTCTTGCCCTGGTGACGGCGGATCTGCTCGCCCGGCGCTTCGGCACGGACTTTCTGCGGAGCGAGTAAATGGAATTCGGACTGATCGGCGAAAAGCTATGTCACAGCTTCTCCCCGGAGATCCACCGGGCGCTGGGGAACGACCGGTATGAGCTGAAGGAGCTTTCTCCCGACGCCCTTCCCGCGTTTTTGGCGGAAAAGGCGTTCCGGGGGATCAACGTCACCATTCCCTACAAAGAGACCGTACTGCCCTTTTTGGACGAGATCGACAGCGCCGCCCGCGCCATCGGCGCGGTAAATACCGTGGTCAACCGGGGCGGCAGGCTCGTGGGCTACAATACGGATTTTGCCGGGATGACGGCGCTTTTCCGCCACGCCGGCATCGATCCCGCCGGGAAAAAAGTCCTCATCGCCGGCTCCGGCGGCACCTCCAAAACCGCCGCCGCCGTGGCGCGGCACCTGGGCGCCGCGGCGGTATACCGGGTCTCCCGCACCGGGGTCGACGGACTTCTCACCTATGAGGAGGCGAAACGGCGCCACGGGGACGGGGCGATCTGGATCAACGCCACCCCCTGCGGCATGTTTCCCCGCGCCGGGATAAGCCCGGTCTCCCCGGCGGATTATCCCGCCCTGACCGGCGTCATCGACCCGGTGTATAATCCCCTTTCCACCCGTCTGGTTTTAGAGGCGCGGGAGCGGGGCGTTCCCGCGGAGGGCGGGCTGTATATGCTGGTGGCGCAGGCGGCGAAAGCGGCGGAGCTTTTCTCCGGCGCGCCCTTGCCTCCGGACACGGCGGAACGGGTCTGGCGCTCTCTTTTGAAACAAAAGGAAAATGCGGTTCTGGTGGGAATGCCGGGCAGCGGCAAATCCACCCTGGGCGCTCTGCTCGCCCGCCGTCTGAACAGACCCTTTTTCGATGCCGACGAGGTTTTAACGCAAAAAGCCGGGCGCACCCCCGCGCAGATCATCCGGGAAAAAGGGGAGGCGGCTTTTCGGGATCTGGAAGAGGAAGTCCTTCGGGAACTGTCCGCCGAGACCGGCTGTGTCATCGCCACCGGCGGCGGCGCCGTCCTGCGGCGGGAAAACGTCTTGAATTTGAAGGGCAACGGGAAGATCATCTTTTTGGATCGATCCCCCGACGCGCTTCCGACCACCCCGTCCCGCCCCCTGTCGGACGACCGGGAAAAGCTTCTGGCGCTATATGAGACGCGTCTGCCTTTGTACCGCGCCGCCGCGGACGCCACCGTCCCCTGCGTGCAGGACGTCGAAGAGAATTTGAAACGCATCATGGAGAAATGGAACGTATGAAGATCCTTGTGATAAACGGGCCCAACCTGAATATGCTGGGCGTCCGGGAGCCGGGCATCTACGGTACGGACAGTTACGATACCCTCTGCCGCCGTGTCACGGAGCACGCCGAAAAAAAAGGCGTTTCCGTGTCGATCTACCAGTCCAACCACGAAGGGGATCTGGTGGATCGCATTCAGGCGGCGTACGGCGCCGCTGACGGCATCATCATCAACCCCGCCGCCTATACCCACACCAGCGTCGCCCTGCTGGACGCCCTGAAAGCCGTGGGACTGCCCACGGTGGAGGTGCATTTGTCCGACGTGGCAAGCCGGGAGGATTTCCGGCAGGTCAGCTACGTGCGCCTCTACGCGGAAAAGACCGTGACGGGCAAGGGGATCGACGGCTATCTGGAAGCCCTGGATTACCTCGCGGAGAAGGCGAAATGATCCGCCGCGTCATACCCGGCAGAGCCTGCGGGACCGTGGCGGCGCCACCGTCCAAATCCGCCGCCCACCGCCTGCTCATCGCCGCCGCCCTGGCGCAGGGAGAAAGCCTTGTCACCGGCGTCTCTCCCTCCCGGGACGTGGAGGCTACCATCGCGTGCCTTTCCGCCCTGGGTGCTTCCGTTCACCTGGAAAACGGCGTCGCCCGGGTGCGCGGCGTCGATCCTGCCGCGGGGGTAAAGGAGCGCATTCTTCCCTGTTCGGAAAGCGGCAGTACCCTGCGGTTTCTGCTTCCCCTGTGCCTTCTCTCCGGGGAGGAGATCACGCTTACGGGCACGGAACGGCTCTTCGCCCGGGGACTTTCCGTCTACGAGGACCTTTGCCGGGAGCGGGGCTTTCTGTTCCGGCAGAGCGCGGATCGGGTCACCGTGCGGGGCACGCTCCGTTCCGGAAACTTCTATCTCCGGGGCGATCTTTCCAGCCAGTTCATCACGGGACTGCTTTTCACCCTGCCCCTGCTTTCCGGCGACAGCACCGTCACGCTGACCACCCCCCTGCAAAGCGGGCCCTATATCGATCTGACCCTTGCCGCCCTGCGGCAATACGGCATTACCGTACAGCGCCCGGATGATAAGAGCTTTTTCATCCCCGGCGATCAGCGCTATATCCCGCAAAACACCGCCGTGGAAGGGGACTGGTCCAACGCCGCCTTTCTTCTGGCGCTGAACGACGTGGGCGGTGACGTCACCGTCACCGGGCTGGCGGAGGACAGCGTCCAGGGCGACCGGGTCTGCCGGGCGTATCTGGAAGCCATCCGGCAGGGAACGCCCGTTCTGGACGTTTCCGACTGCCCCGACCTTGCCCCCATCCTCATGACCGCCGCCGTTCTGCATCACGGCGCCGCCCTCACGGGCACGGAGCGGCTGCGCATCAAGGAAAGCGACCGGGGCGCCGCCATGGCGGAGGAGATAGCCAAATGCGGCGGAGAGGTTGCCGTCAAGGACGACATCATTCTCATTTCCCCCGGAAAACTCCACCCGCCCGCCGATCCTCTGTGCGGGCACAACGACCACCGTGTGGTCATGGCGCTCACCGTGCTTCTCTCCCTGCTGGGCGGGGAGATCACCGACAGTGAAGCCGTGGGCAAAAGCTGGCGCGAATTTTTTGACGTTATGGCGCAAATAGGAGTGAAGACCGTTGAAACTGACCAAGGATAAAACCGTTCTCATCGTGGGGCTGGGACTGCTTGGCGGCAGTTACGCCCGCGCCCTCACCCGGCAGGGCTTTTCCGTCACCGCCGTGACCCGCAGCCAGGCAAGCATCGACTATGCCTTGCGGGAGGGCATCATCGCCCGGGGCGCCGCCTTTCCCGATGAAGCCCTCATCCGGGAAGCGGACGTAGCCGTCTTCGCCCTTTACCCCCACGTCTTTCTGGAATGGGTGAAAGATCACGGGCACCTCTTCCGCCCCGGCACCGTCCTCACGGACGTCACCGGCGTGAAAGGCGCCGTGGTGGAGCGGGTGCAGGCGCTTCTTCCGGACGGCGTGGAATTCATCGCCGCCCACCCGATGGCGGGCAGGGAAGTGTACGGCGTGGAAAACAGCACCGACGCCATTTTTCAAGGCGCCAACTACATTGTGGTGCCCACGGAAAAGAATACCCCCGGCGCCATCGAGCTTTGCCGAGATCTGGGGGAAAAGCTGGGCTTTGCCCGCGTTTCCGTCCTGACGCCGGAGAAGCACGATGAAATGATCGCCTTTCTCTCCCAGCTCACCCATTGTATCGCCGTTTCCCTGATGTGCGCCAATTCCGATCCCGGCTTGGTGGACTACACCGGGGATTCGTTCCGGGATCTCACCCGCATCGCCCGCATCAACGAGGATATGTGGTCGGAGCTGTTTCTGCTCAACCGACCCGCTCTTTTGAAGGAAATGGACGCCTTCCGGGCGAGCTTCGACGCCCTCTACGCGAGCATCCGGGACGGAGACGTGGACGCCATGAAGGAAATGATGCGCCGTTCCACCGCCCGCCGCGCCCTGTTTGACAAGAAAGGATAAGCATATGATGAATTTGGAGTTCCTGCGGAAGCTGCCCATCCCGCAGGAGGTAAAACGGGAGTTTCCCATCACCGAAGAAATGGAAGCGGTGCGGGATCAGAGAGCGGCGGAGATCCGGCGGATCTTCACCGGCGAGTCGGACAAATTTCTTCTGGTCATCGGGCCCTGCAGCGCGGACAACAGCGAAGCCGTTCTGGACTATATGGCGCGGCTGCGCAGGGTCGCCGACGAGGTGCAGGATAAGATCCTCATCATTCCCCGGGTCTATACCAATAAGCCCCGCACCACCGGGGACGGCTATAAGGGCATGCTCCATCAGCCGGATCCTTCCTCCAAGCCCGATATGTATAAGGGCATCGTCGCCATCCGGGAGCTGCATCTTTCCGCCTTGCGGGATCTGGGCTTTACCTGCGCGGATGAAATGCTCTACCCGGAAAACCACCGGTATCTGTCCGACCTTCTGGCGTATATCGCCGTGGGCGCCCGGAGCGTGGAGGATCAGCAGCACCGCCTCACCGCTTCCGGCTTAGAGGAGCCCGTGGGAATGAAAAATCCCACCGGAGGACAGTGGGACGTGATGCTCAACGCCATCCACGCCGCCCGCTCTTCCCATACCTTTATCTACCGGGGCTGGGAATGCACCAGCAAGGGCAATCCCCTCGCCCACGCCATTCTCCGGGGCTATGTGGATTCCCGGGGGAGATGCGTGCCCAATTATCATTACGAGGATCTGACGGAATTGTACTATCTCTTTGAGGAGGCGAATATGCCGCCCCTGGCGCTGGTGGACGCCAACCACGCCAACTCCGGCAAGCAGTATTTAGAGCAGATCCGCATCGCACGGGACGTGGTCTACAGCCGCAATCACAACGACCATATCCGCCGGATGGTAAAGGGCGTGATGATCGAAAGCTACATTGAAGACGGCGCTCAGAAGATCGGGGAAAACGTCTTCGGTAAGTCCATTACCGACCCGTGCCTGGGCTGGGAAAAGAGCCGGGATCTCATTCTCCGCCTGGCGGACGAGCTGGCGTAAACGAAATAAAAAGAACAGACAAGCGAAAGGCTTGTCTGTTCTTTTTTTATGCGTTACGGTCACTTTTCTTTGCTTTTCAAATGCTCTTTTAAAACCAAATTGATGTACTGAGAAAGGGAACGATCGTCTTCTTCCGCCAGCGTTTTGATACTTTCCAACACGTCTCCGTCAATGGTTACACTGATCTTTTCTTTTAGCGGCTTCATTTTTGTCACCCGCTTTTATTATACCGAATAATATGATGAAATATTGACAAATAAGAAAAAGTAGGATAAAGTAAGATAAAGTAGGACGAGAAAACGCTTGAATTTGCGCTTTGAGAAAAGACGGGAGAGGGCTTGTATGGTGCGTGAGGAGAAGGTGTCGGTCATAGTGCCGGTCTATAATGTGGGCAAGTATTTGAAAAAGTGCCTGAACAGCCTGTTTCGTCAAAGCTACTCCAATTTTCAGATCATATTGGTGGACGACGGATCCTTTGACGGATCCGCCGCCATATGCGATTCTTTTGCGCGTAAAGCGGAAAAGCGCGGCGCCGCCTTTCCCGAAGTAAAGGTTTTTCACAGACAAAACGCCGGCGCTTCCGCCGCGCGGAATTTCGGCATTGACGCCTGCGACGGAGAATGGATCGTTTTTGCGGACGGGGACGACTGGCTTCCGGGAAACGCTTTGGAGCTTTTGGTGGGGTGTGCTCTGGAAAATGAAGCGGATTACGTTGTGGGCGCGTTTCAGTACGTAATGCCCGGAAGGAATTTCCGGGATCATATGTCCCCGCTCTTGTTTTATCCGACATCGTCCCCTTCCTGCAGAGGCGACGAAGAAGCCGTTGCGTTTTTTTCCTCGCTGAAGTATTACAGCTTTACCTGCAAAAAACTGTTCAAGACCGATATCATCAAAAAGAACAGGATCCGTTTTGACACGTCTCTTAAGGTCAGTGAAGACACCGCGTTCATTTTGGAGTATCTTCGCTATTGTTCCGCCGTAAAGAGCCTGGATCGGGTCGTGTACTACTATAATAATTTGCGGGAGGACGGCTCCGCCTGCAGGTATTATCCCGACCGTTCCGCGTGGGCGGATAAATGTCTGGGTCTGTACGGTCAGGCAATAGATGTGTTTATCCGCTCCGAAGAGGAAAGAAAAGCGCTTTTGTCCCGTTACGCGGCTTTGCGCATTTTTCGTGACGTGGAGGAGCATTTGAAGGGCTGCAAAAGCGTCGGAGAAAGCGCCGCAAAGTGCAGGGAGACCTTTGATCTGCTTTCCGGGTACGTGACGGAAACCGCCTTGAAAGAAGACAGCGTCGAAACGAAACTGTTTTTCCGGCTGAAAAAGGCGATTTGTGAGGAAAGCGTGGAAGCGTTTTGTTCGGACGAGTCGAAACGCCTGAGCGCGGCGCCCGTCGGCGGCAGGAGAGCGCTTCGACGATTCTCCGGAGCCATAAAAAAGATCCGTTACTTTGGACTGTAAAAAAAGAACAGACAAGCTTTTCGCTTGTCTGTTCTTTTTACAGGATCTCCTTTAAAAACGGCTTGAACGCCGTGGGCAGGGCGATCTCGCTTTTCAGCTCTTCCGGCGTTTTCCACAGAAAGCCCTCCGTCTCTTCCGCGCTCTCCACCCGGTATCCCGTCATCTCCCAGATCAAATGGGTGAAAACGTGCCTGGCGGACTTTGCCGGTGAGAGGGATAGGGGCTTTACCCCCCACCGCTCCGGCACCGCCCTCGCCTCCGTCTCGCTCAGGGTCCCGTCCGCGTTGGGAAATTCGTACAGCCCGTGGAGAAGCCCTTCTTCCGTTCGCCGCCGGACGGCAAATCTACCCCGGTAGGATAAAAGGAATACCGTCTTGGGGCATATTTTCTTTTCCTTTGCCGGCGCCCGGTAGGGAATGCGATCCCAGCTTTTTTCTTTTGCGGCGCGGCAGATCTCCTTCATCGGGCACGCTTCGCAGCGGGGCGTGCCGCCGGGCAGGCAGATCACCTCTCCCAGCTCCATCAGCCCTTCCGTCAGATCCCCCGCGTCTTCCCCCTTCGGGTAAACGGCTTTCAGCTTTTCGCTCACGTCCTTCCGGGTCTTGGGATCCAGAACGTCCCTTTCATCCCCCGTGATCCGGGCGATCACCCGCAAAACGTTCCCGTCCACCGCACTCTCCGGCAGGCCGAAGGCGATGGAGGCGATGGCGCCCGCCGTGTACGCGCCGATCCCCGGCAGAGCGAGGAGCGCCCCGTAGTCCCCGGGCACCTGCCCGCCGTAGCGCTCTACCATGATCTGCGCCGCCCTTTTCAAGTTCCGGACGCGGGAATAATAGCCCAGCCCCTCCCACAGCTTCATCAGCTTTTCTTCCGGGCAGGCGGCAAGATCGGAGACCGTGGGAAGCGCCTCGGTAAAGCGGAAAAAGTAGGGGATCACCGCTTCGATCCGGGTTTGCTGCAGCATGATCTCGCTGACCCAGATGCGGTAAGGATCCCGCCCTTCCCGAAACGGAAGCGCCCGCCGGTTGGCTCGATACCAGGGCAGAATGCGCGCGGCGATCTCTTTCATATCAGTACGCCTTCGGGAAATTCCAGCGGAAGGTCATGGCAAGCACCCGCAGAAGGATCACGGAGCATACCGCCGCGGCGGCGCACCAGATCTCCGCCAGCCCCACGTACAAAAACAATATCACGTACAGGATCGCTCCCACGATGGTGGCAAAGGCGTAAATGTGCTTGGTGAAAACGGAAGGGATCTCCGCCAGAAGCAGATCCCGCAAAACGCCACCGCCGATGCCCGTGGTCATCCCCAAAAACACCAGGAAAAAGGGATTGTCCCGAAAGCCCATGCTCAGCGCCGTGTTGATGCCCAGCACCGTAAAGGCGCCCAGACCGACGGCGTCGATAAAGTTGATAAACCATTCCCAGTGACGGTGTTTCTTTTGAAAATAATCCTGGAAGAAACGGGCGATGAGGAACAGGATCAGGCTGGTCACCGCCGAAACGGTGATGAAAGCGGGATCCCGAAACATAGCCGGGGGCAGGTTGGACAGAAGAACGTCCCGCAAAATACCGCCACCCAGCCCGGTGACCGCCGCCACGAACAAAACGCCGAACAGATCCAGCCGTTTCCGGATCGCCGCGGCGGCTCCCGTGATACTGCACGCCGCCGTGCCCACCAGCGCCAGAATGTAAATGGTCAATTCAATGCCGGACATAGCCCCTCCCGAAAAGCGCCTCGCGCCGTATCTCTTTTCCTATTATACCATTTCGCCGCCGCTTTGCAAG
>CAMPCJ010000020.1 GCA_946645685.1 uncultured Clostridia bacterium
CAACATAAGTCAAACCTCCTTTTATTTTCGGTCCTGGATGCTGTTCAGGGCTGTTATTATGGTATATGCCGCAAGGGGAGATGGGAAGCCCGGAACCTTGCTTCCGGATCCTCTTTTTCCCTCTTGCGAATACGTTATACCACGACTTTTAGCACTTGTCAAGTTAGAGTGCTAATTTTCTTTGTTAAAAAAATATTAACTCTTTTTGACATGATCCGGTTGGCGCTGCCTCTCTCCGGGAGGCACTTCCCTCCCCGCTTTTCACGGCGCCGCGCCGCAGATCGTCCTTGCGCTTTTCTTTTTTTGTGATATAATGACGACAGGTGACCGGGCGCGCGCCGGGTCATCAATCCATTCAGGAGCGTGTTGTTTGAAAACATACGTCACACCGGAACTTGTCGGCTGACCGGGAGGTTTGCGGACAATCGGAACCTCCCGCTGAAAAGCATTTGCAGTCAACAAATTTCAGGAGGCAAAACAATGAATCAAAATGACTACACCATTCGCTTGGAACGGCCTGACGACTACGGCAAAGTCGAATGCCTCGTCCGGGAATCCTTTTGGAACGTATACCGCCCGGGGTGCAGCGAGCATTACGTGATCCACACCCTCCGGGACGATCCCGCTTTCATACGGGAGCTGGATCTGGTCATGGAGCGAAAGGGCGCTCTGATCGGTCAGAATATGTTCATGAAGACCGTCATCGACGGGGACGACGGCAGGGTGATCCCCGTGCTGACCATGGGCCCCATCTGCATTACGCCGTCCTTGAAACGAAAGGGATACGGAAAGGCGCTTCTGGACTTTTCCCTGGAGAAGGCAGCTTCTCTCGGATACGGCGCCGTTTTGTTCGAAGGGAACATCGGCTTCTACGGGAAGAGCGGATTTACCTACGCCCGGCAGTTCGGCATTCGTTACCACGATTTGCCGGAGGGGGCGGACGATTCCTTTTTCCTGGGTAAGGAGTTGATCCCGGGATACCTTTCCGAGGTGACGGGGATCTACCGCACGCCGCCGGGATATTACGTGGACGACGCCGACGTGGAGGCGTTCGACCGGCTCTTTCCCCCGAAAAAGAAGCTGAAGCTGCCGGGACAGATCTTCTGAGCGAAGGTAAAACGGGGAGCTCGCCCGGTGTGCGGGCTCCCCGCGAAATGAAAGCAAAAGGACGGAAAAATGTCGCGCTTTATCGTATTTGACGTGGAGACCCCCAACGCCCGGAACGACCGGATGAGCGCCATCGGCATCACCGTGGTGGAGGACGGCGGGATCGCGGATTCGTTTTTTTCCTTCGTGGATCCCGAAGAGCCCTTCGATCCGTTCAACGTGCGCCTGACGGGGATCAGCCCGGAAACGGTGGCGGGGGCGCCCGCCTTTCCCGCGCTTTGGGAAAAGATCCGCCCGCTGATGGAAAGCGGACTTCTGGTTGCCCACAACGCCGTCTTTGACATGGGCGTTTTGAAAAAATGCCTGCGGGCTTACGGGATCTTCTGGAAGCCCTACGTCCGCTATCTTTGCACGGTGAAGGTGGGCAGGCGCCTTTTGCCGGGGATGCGCCACGGGCTGGGAGAGATGTGCGCTTATTTCGGCATTGAGCTGGATCATCACAAGGCGGACAGCGACAGCCGGGCGTGCGGGGAGATCCTGCTGCGGTATCTGAACGCCGGTACGGACGTGGCGCCGTTCATTCGCACCTGTTCGTTTACGGAAAAGGAGAAGTGCCGTGAAGCTTGAAGAAATGACCTGGACAAGAAAACGTTTCGGAGAGGTATTCTCCTACGTTCTGATCGTCACAGGCGCGCTGCTGGCGAGTTTTTCCGTGGCGTGCGTCCTGTTGCCCAACGACGCCATCGATTGCGGCACGGCGGGCATCGCCATCATCCTCAGCAAAATGACGGGGTTGAATCATGCCCTGTGTGTGGCGGGGGTCTTCCTCCCGTTTCTGGCGGTGGGGACGATCATTCTGGGGAGGACGTTCGGCATCAAGGCGCTGGTGGGAAGCGCGGTCTACATCGTAGGGCTGGAGATCTTTGAAAAGGTGCCCTTTGAACTGAACACGGAGCATTATCTGGCGGTGGCGTTCGGCGGCGCGATCTTAGGCGTGGGGCATTCCCTCATTCTCCGCAGCGGCGGCTGTATCGACGGCTCGGAGATCTTCGCCAAAGTCCTGGTGAAAAAGATCTTCGCCAAAACGGGCAAGCACTTTTCCATGGTGTACATTCTGGTGGGCTTCAACGCCTGCGTCTTTCTGGCGGCGTTCTTTCTCATCAACCGGAACACGGCGCTGATGAGCCTTCTGGTGTACGTGGTGGCGACGGCGGTGATCAACCACTTCACCGGCCATTTCGAGCCCATCAAGCCTGTCCCCATCATCGCCCAAAACAAGGGCAGCTTCAGCACCGTTTCCACCATCGACGAGGCCCTGCCATGAAGATCGCTGTGAGCGCGTGCCTTCTGGGGGTAAACTGCAAATACAACGGCGGGAACAACCGGAATGAAGCCGTCCTCTCCTTCGTCAAGGGGCACGAGATCCTGCCCGTCTGTCCGGAGGCGGCGGGGGGCTTGCCCACGCCCCGGATCCCCTGCGAGATCGTTTGCGGCACGGTGACGGACAAAAACGGGCAAAGCCGGGACAGGGCGTACCGGGAGGGCGCAAGGCGCTGTCTGGACGAGATCCGCGCCGCCGGAGCGGAGCTTGCCGTTCTCCAGCCCCGCAGTCCCTCCTGCGGCGTGCGGCAGATCTATGACGGCACCTTTTCCGGGAAACTGATCGAAGGCAGCGGGGTCTTCGCAGCCCTTTTAAAAGAAAACGGGATCCCCGTGCGGGAGCCGGAGGATCTGAAAGAGGAAGAAACATGACGCTGGAAGAAGAAGTATTTCTGCGGATGCGCCCCCGGGCGGACAAGCTGGCGCAGGCGGGCTTTGTCCCCGTTTCCGGCGGCTTTGCCGCCACCGGGGATCTTTTGAGCGGAGATTTTCGCGCCACGCTGACGCTGGGAGAGGACGGGGCGCTGACGGGAAGCGTTCTCGACGTGATGAACGGGGAGGAATACGCCCCGCTGCGGGTGGAGAGCATAGACAACGCCTACGTGAACAAGGTGCGGGACGCCTACAGGGACTGGCTGAAAGGGATCGCCGCGGCGTGCTTTCGTACCGTTCCCTTCCCCGCCGATCAGTCCAACCGGATCGCCGGTGAGATCGAGCGCCGCTTCGGCATTCTCCCGGACTTTCCCTGGACAAAGGAGATCTACCGCTCCGCCGGGGTGTTCCGTCACCCGGACAATCAAAAGTGGTTCGCGCTGGTGATGCCGGTGAAACGGAAAGCCGTTTTGAAAAACGACGATACCTCCCTTGTGGACGTGATGAACGTGAAAACAGACCTCGCCCGGAAGGAGGAGCTGCTCACCGTCCCGGGGATCTACCCGCCCTATCACATGGGCGGAAAGGGGTGGATCTCCATGACCCTGGACGAGACCCTTTCCGACGAAACGGTGATGGAGCTGATCCAACTCAGCTTCGATTTGACAAAATAACAAAAAAGGACGGCGGATCAAAAGATCCGCCGTCCTTTTTTTCGGTGCGTTAAGGCTCCACGATGAGGTAGTACATACAGGCAAATTCTTCACCGATGGTGAATTTCAGCTTGCCGTCCTCGTAAACGGAATCGATCCTGCCGGCGTAGAAGCCTTCGGAGTCGATGGACCAGACTTCCAGGTTCTCCCGCTCCGTCTCGATCTCCACGTCCGCCTCGATGACCTCCACCTCGATGGGGTTGGTGCCGATGAAGAGCATCTTCTCCCCGTCGAACTGGGCGCCGTGATTGCGGGCGCGTCCCACGGCGGTGAGCAGGATGTTGTCGGATTTCGAGATGGGATCATTTGTCAGGGAAGACAGGGTGATGGTGGCGAAATCGGTCTTGCAGTCGATCGCCAGGCCGTTGAGTTCTTTCCGGGTGACGGGCTTGACCGTCTTATTCACCGCCAGCGTTCCCAGCTTGCCGTACACGGATTTGGTGCGGGGGGTATCGATGACGGCGAAGCCCTTCTTGGGGTAGCGCTTCAATTCGCCGGTGTCGGAAATGATCTCCTCCGCCTTTTCCCGGGGATAGGGCACGGCGGGATCCAGAAGCTCGGTCACCCCCTCCGTGGAGCAGGTATCCAGGACGGAATGCACCTGATGCATTTCCATGGCGCTGCCCTGCAGGGCGTTGGCACGGATGCCGTACATCTCGGGGGTCACGCGGGCGCCCAGCACTTCCCGGGCGGGGGAAACGTCGCCCCGGCGCACCATCAGCGCGGCGTGGTAAAACAAGCCGTACTGAGCGGGGTCGTTCCAGATGGCGAAGATGCCCTCCCGGTAGGGGACGCCGCCGATGGTATTGGTGGAAGCGGCTTTGCCCAAAAGATCAAACTTGCTCATATCGTGGCCGTAGCCGTAGGTGTGGATGGTCATACCCGTCCAGTTCTGCAGACAGGACATGGAGGAATACCACAAGGTCCCCTCCGCCCGGAAGGAGTTGGGGAAGGGCATATCCCATTCGGTCATGAAGAAGGGCTTGCCGTGGATGCGGTTGCAGCAGGGGCCTGCCAGGGGCGAAGACGCCGCCTCGGTGATGTGCTTATGTCCGCAGCACTTCTCCTCCTCGCCCCAGTGCCAGTCGTAGAAATAGCTGTGGGCGTCGCCGAAGTCCATATTCTCCTGGGCTTTCACGGAGCCGTAGCAGGTGTGGTAATTGGAGCCGGAGATGGGGATCTTCACCCCCAGAGAGCGCAGGTGCGCGTACATTTCATCGCAGTATTTATGCATCAACTCCATACGGAAATCGAACATGGGCTGATCCTTGGAGAACAGTTCGCAGTGATACGCGTCGTACTCGATGCCCTTTTCCTTCAGCCAGGCGGCGAAGAGATCCCGGAATTCGTTGTCGTAGTACGGGATCAGGTTGTACCAGCGGCGGGAGCTGTGGTCGATAAAGGTGTCGTTCTCGTTGATGATGGCGCACATGGCGAAGGCGGGCTCGTCCTTATACGCCAGACCCGTGTAGGGGTTCACGTGGTTCCAGAACTTGTCGCAGAACTCCTTTTGCAGATCGATCATTTTGGGATCGTACATCGCGTAGAGGCGGGTGCCGTCGTGGAGCAGATGGGCGTCCTTCACGCCGTCGCCGGGTTTGAAGCGGCGGTAGGTGGTCATATCCACCGTAAAGTAGATGCCCTGCTCCTTCAAGCATTTGATGAGATAGTCCAGCCTCTCCAGGCTTTCCGGACAGAGATCCCGGGTGTTAGTCACCCGCTCGCCGGTGGTCATCCGGTACAGGTTGGGCGCCGTCCACTCGTCATCCATCTGATGGAAACGGACGATGTTGATACCGGTCTGCGCCAGGCGGCGCGCCACCATTTCCGCCTTTTCGTGGGTGGGGAAACAGGCGGAGCCGTTGAACATCACGCCCCAGAAACGCGCCAGGGTACCGTCCTCAAAGCGGATCTCCTCCCCCCGGGCTTTGGCAAAGCCGTGCTTGCCGGCGGGCTTTTCATCCTTGAAAACAAAGGAAATGTCAATGGGCATGGAGTCGGGATGCATATAAACCGGGATAAACTTCGACATGGTCTAACCTTCCTTTCACATACAAAGAACTTGAAAAAGGGCTTGGCTCTTTTCTTCCTCATTATACAACCGTCGGCAAAAAAAGAAAAGAAAGATCCGAAAAAAGCACAAGTTCCGCGCAAAAAAAAGCAAGAAGAAACAAAATGCGCCGGAAACTTTTGCAAACACCGGATCTTTCTTTATTTTATGAAATCGGGTCAGTCCTTCATTCCCTCCCGGGCGACCAGAGCCGCTTCCGGATCCATATTGCACCGCAGGCGATAGAAGCGCACCTGCTCGCCGAGGCGCCGGATGAGGGAGAGGGTTTTGGACATAGCCGCCTCGTCCCGGGGACGGTAAGACTGCTGGATGACCACGGGCAAGACGGCGGAAAAGCTCTGCTTTTCAATGACGTTGGTCTGCCCCCGCTCCAAGACGCAGACCGCTTTCAGGGGGGCGGAGGCGTTCGTGTTCATCCCCTCCTTCCCCGACCAGGGGGTGCCGAAGATCTCGCAGCCACCTTCCCCGACCCGGATGAGGGGCTTGTCCCCGTTGATGACGAAGGCGCCGGGGATCTCCCGCAGCCAGAGGCGGGTATGGGTCGTCTTGCCGGTGCCGGAGGGGGCGGTGAACAAATACGCCTGTCCGTCCGCGCAGACGGCGGAGCCGTGCATCAGAAACACGTCGTAGTCCAGCAGGGCGGCGGCGATCTTCCGGTAGACGGCGATGGTTTCCAGGTATCCCTCGGGATAGCGGCGTTTCGGCAAGCCCTCCACTTCCGCTTCCCGGTCGCTTTTCACCTGCTCCAGCGCCACCTCCTCGGGGGTGGGGCATACGGTAAAAGCGGGCGGCTGTGTGGTAAGATAATCCCGGCAGAGCTGCCGCACGTCGTCAAAACGGGCTTTCACGGCGATGGGCACGCCCGCCAGCTTTACGGTGAATTCAGTCATGCTCGATCCTTTCCGTGTTTGAGACGGTAAAGCGCGGCAGCCGCCTTCCTATAAAGGCGCAGGAAGGCGAAGCGCAGGTGATAGGGTTTACACCAGAACAAAAGGTAAAGGCGATAGGAAAGATCCGTAACGCGTATAAGCTTCCCCGCCCGGTTCACGGCGGTGACCGCGCCCAGAATGGCGTGCCGGGGCACCACGTCCCCCGCGGTGCAGTTGTCCCCCACGATCCAGAAGCTGCCGTCCTTGCGGCATTTCAGGATGCGGTGCAGCACGTAGGCGCTTTTTCCGTCGGCGCCGGGGCGGAGGAACAGGACTGCTTCATACCGGCGGGGAGAGCGATCTCCCAGCGCTTCCACGCATATCACGTCCCGCCCCGGCCGGATGAGCGGTTTCATACTCACGCCGGTGCCGGTAAAGAAAACGGTGCCGCCTCTCGCCAGCTCTTCCTCATACGTCGTCAGCAAGGCTCATCCCTCACGCTTTCTCGTTTGGTTTCGCGCCTCTCTCGAAGATCAGCGCGTCAAAGCCCGCCTTACGGGCTTTTTCGATCTCCTCCTCCCCCCGGGGCGTCCACGCCGCCGTGTAGGGGTGCCAGAGGGCGCGGCACAGCCGGAAGCCGAAGGTGTCCGTATGCTCAAAGCCGTAGGCGATGAAATCCGGGCGGGTATAAAAATTGGTGAGAAGATTGGTCAAAAGGAACTTCACCGGAAACGGCAGTTTTTCCCGGGTGCGGATCATATCGTGGGAAAGCTGTCCGCGGATCACGTCCGGCGCGTTCTGCTTGAACCAGCGCACCGCAGCCGGGTGAAAGGACTCTATGCAATAGGGCCCCTGGTAGGTGCGAAGCGCCGACAGCGCCGCCGCGCACAGGGCGGGTATATCCGCACCGGGAGACACTTTGATCTCACACACCAGCGGAATGCCGTCCAGCGCCGAAATAACGTCGGAAAAGAGGGGGATGCGCTCGCCGCTGTCCAAAAGCGGATATTTCAAAAGCTCTTCATACGCCGTGCCGGTGACGGGCAGATCCACGCCGCACACCCGGGTCAGGGTGGCGTCGTGAAACACCACCAGCTTCCCGTCCGAGGTGAGCTGAACGTCCAGCTCCGCCCCGAGCCCGCCGTTTTCCGCCGCGCGGCGAAACGCCGCCAGAGAATTCTCCGGCACGCCGTCCCCGTGGAGCCCCCGGTGGGCGATCATAGCGCCCTCAAAGGGAAAGCCGGGGCGCCGCCTGCCCGGCGCCATACAAAGCAGGGCAAGCAAAAACAGGATCAGCGCCGCCGTCAGAACGACGCCGAGAACGTACAGAAAAACCATGCGCTTCCCTCCCGGAATGCCGAAGGCTGTGCCTCCGGTACGATCAACAAGAGAAGTATACCATCTTTTCGCAAAGAATACAAGGATGGGCGCCCGCTTTTGAAAAAAAAGCGGCTATTTGTAAAATCTGCACAAAGAGACTCCCGCAATTTCTACGTGCCCGGGGAAGCCGTTTTCCCGGTTTTCGATGGAAAATCGTTGCTTTTTTTACACTTCTTTGGTAAAATGGACGAAAGCGGGTCTGTTTTTCCGCCCGCAG
This sequence comes from uncultured Clostridia bacterium, assembly GCA_946645685.1. Lineage (GTDB taxonomy): Bacteria > Bacillota > Clostridia > Oscillospirales > SIG627 > RGIG5579. The sequence continues at coordinate 8,110 of CAMPCJ010000020.1, forward strand.
TTTGTAGAAAGGGCTCCGGCAAGGGCCGGAGTACAGGATGTGACTATGGCCATGGTGGACAGCAGCAAAATTCGCAACGTCGTTCTTATGGGGCACAGCGGCTCCGGTAAGACAAGTCTTGCCGAAGCGATGCTGTTCCTTTCCGGCGGTTCCGACCGGTTGGGCAAGGTGCCCGACGGCAACACCGTTTTTGACTTTGACCCCGAATCCATCCGCAAAAAGATCTCCACCGCCTTCTCCCAGGCGCCGGTCGCCTGGAAGGGCGCCCGGATCAACGTGATGGATACCCCCGGTTACGCGGGGTTTGCCGGAGAAGCCCAGCAGGCGCTCCGGGTGGCGGACGCCGCCATTTTCGTGGTGGACGCCAAATCCGGCATCCAGGTGGGCACCGAGCTGGCGTGGGACAAAGCCACGGACGCCGGTCTTCCCCGCGCCTTTTTCCTGAATAAGCTGGACGATCCCGAGGCGAAATTCGACAAGGTCGTGAACGCCCTGCGGGAAACCTTTTCCAACAAAGTCGTGCCCGTGAACGTGCCCTTGATGGAAGGCGGCGCTATGAAGGGCGCCGTGGATCTGACGGAAAAGAAGGCGTATACCTTCGGGGCGGACGGCAAGCCTGTCGAGACCGCTCTCGCCGGAGATTTCGACTCGTATCGGGATATGCTCATGGAAGAGATCGCCGGTACCGACGAAGACTTGATGATGAAATATCTGGAAGGGGAGGAGATCACCCGGGAGGAAGCCGCCGCCGCGCTGCAAAAGGGCATTCTGGCGGGGGACATCATTCCCGTGTTCTGCGGCGTCGCCACCAAAATGTGGGGCGTTACCATGCTGATGGACGCTATTGCCGCTTCCTTCCCCGCCTTCACGGCGCGGGGCACGGAAAAGAGCGTCGACGATCAGGCGATCCCCGTGGACGAAAAGGGCGAAACGGCGGTGTTCGTGTATAAGACCGTGGCGGATCCCTTTGTGGGCAAGATGAGTTTTTTCAAGGTCATGAACGGCTCCGTCACCCCCGATACGGCGCTGAAAAACGCCCGCACCGGCGAGGTGGAAAAGCTGGGCAAGATCTATCAGGTCAAGGGCAAAACGCAGATCGAGTGCCAGGGTCTGTCCTGCGGCGACGTGGGGATGGCAGCCAAGCTGCCGGCAGCCGCTACCGGGGACACCCTCTCCGTTTCCGGCACCGTCAAGTACAAGCCCGCCACCTTCCCCCATCCCTATTACACCAAGGCGCTGAAGCCCAAGGCGAAAGGGGACGAGGACAAGATCTCCTCCGCCGTGAACCGGCTTTTGGAGGAGGATCAGACCCTGCGGTATGAGGTTTCTCCCGAAACCAAGCAAATGCTTCTCTCCGGTCTGGGCGGCACCCATCTGGAAGCCACCCTTGCCAAAATGAAGTCCCGCTACGGCGTGGAGGTTCAGCTGGAGGACAAGAAGATCGCCTATCGCGAGACCATCCGCAAGTCCTGCAAGGTGGAGGGCAAGCACAAGAAGCAGTCCGGCGGTCACGGTCAGTACGGTCACGTCAAGATCGAATTCTCCCCCGGAGAAGCGGAGGGGCTGACCTTTACCGAGACCATTTTCGGCGGCTCCGTGCCGAAGAACTTCCATCCCGCCGTGGAAAAAGGCTTGCAGGAATGCATGGCGAAGGGCGTTTTGGCGGGGTATCCCGTGGTGCATCTGGCTGCCAACCTCTATGACGGCTCCTACCACGACGTGGACTCCTCCGAAATGGCGTTCAAAACCGCCGCCGCCATCGCCTTCCGGGACGGTCTGCCCCAGTGCGCGCCCGTTCTGCTGGAGCCGGTGGGCAAGCTTTCCGTCCTCGTTCCCGACGATCTGGTGGGCGACGTGCTGGGCGATCTGCCCAAGCGCCGCGGCAGAGTGCTGGGCATGAGCCAGAAGGAAGGCAAACACGGCTGGCAGGTGGTGGAAGCGGAAGTGCCCGAAGCGGAAATGGCGGACTACGTCCACGATCTCCGCGCCATGACCCAGGGCAGAGGCTCCTTTGACTTTGAAGTGGAGCGCTACGAGGAAGTTCCCCAGGCGCAGGCGGAAAAGATCATCGCCGCCGCCAAAGCGGAACAAGCGTAAAGGATCGAGATCATCACCGATCGGGATCCTTCCCCATCGATAAAAACCGACCCGCCCCTTTTCGGGACGGGTCGTTTTTTATCATGCCTTATTCCCTGCTTTTCAGGAAGGCGGCGAGGTCGGAGAGCTGGGTTTTGACGGAGTCGGGTCCGGTGGAGCCGTAGGAGATACGCTTTTTCACGCAGGCGAGAAGGTCGATCTCGCCGTACAGATCCTCCTCAAAGAGGGGGGAGAAGGTCTTGTATGCCGCCAGGGGCAGCTCCTCCAAGGTGACGCCCTGATTCATACAATGGGTGACGATCTGCCCGGAAAGCTTATAGGCGCTGCGGAAGGGCAGTCCCTTTTTGGTGAGGTAATCCGCCAGATCCGTGGCGTTGATGAAGCCCTTCCCCGCCGCCCGGCGCATAGCGTCCGGCTTGGGGGTGAGAGTCTCGAGCATGGGGATGAAAACGCTCAGGCAGGCGGAAACGGTTTCCACGGCGTCAAACAGCGCCTCCTTATCCTCCTGCATATCCTTGTTATACGCCAGGGGCAGTCCCTTCAAGGTGGTAAGGAGCGCCATCAGGTCGCCGTAGACCCTGCCGGTCTTGCCCCGGATCAATTCCGCCATATCGGGGTTTTTCTTTTGGGGCATAATGGATGAGCCGGTGGTAAAGGCGTCGCTGAGAGAAATGAAGCCGAACTCCCAGCTGCTCCACAGAACGATCTCCTCGCAGAAGCGGGAAAGGTGCATCATGATCTGGGAGAAGAGGGACAGATGCTCCACGGCGAAGTCCCGGTCGGAGACGGCGTCCATGGAATTGGCGGCGGGGGCGTCAAAGCCCAGCTTTTTCGCCGTAAAAAAGCGATCGGTATCAAAGGTGGTGCCCGCCAGGGCGCAAGCGCCCAGGGGACAGACGTTCATCCGCTTGCCCGCGTCGGAGAGCCAGGACAGATCCCGCTTGAACATTTGAGCGTAGGCAAGCAGGTGGTGGGCGAAGGTGACGGGCTGCGCCCGCTGCAGGTGGGTGTAGCCGGGCATCACGCAGTCCTGCGTTTCGCTTGCTTTTTGATGGATGGCTTTTAAGAGGGACAGAAGCAGTCCCCGGATCTTTCCGGACTCGTCCCGCAGATACAGGCGCACGTCCAGCGCCACCTGATCGTTCCGGCTCCGGGCGGTGTGGAGTTTCTTTCCCAGGTCGCCCAGGCGTTCCGTCAGGGTGGCTTCCACGAAAGAATGCACGTCCTCCGCGGCGGGAGAGACGGCAAGGGCGCCGCTCTCCACATCCGCAAGGATGCCCTCCAGAGCGGCGAGGATGGCGTCTCCCTCTTCCCCGGTGAGGATCCCCCGGGAGGCGAGCATGGCGGCGTGCGCCATGGAGCCGGTGATGTCCTGCCGGATCATTTTTTGATCAAAGGCGATGGAGGCGTTGAAGGAATCCGCCGCGGCGGAAATGGCGCCGTCCGTCCTGCCTGCCCAAAGTTTTTCCATCTTTCTTCCTTATTTCTTTTGATTGGCGGCGACCTGCGCCTGCACGGAAATGGGAAGTCCCCACAGATTGATGAAGCCGCCGGCGTCCTTCTGATCGTACACGTGATCCTCGGAGAAGGTGGCGATCTCCTCGGAATAGAGGGACCAGGGACTCCACACGCCCGCCTTGATGACGTTGCCCTTGTAGAGCTTGAGCTTCACCGTGCCGGTGACGTGCTCCTGGGTCTTGGTGACGAAGGCGGACAGGGCTTCCCGCAGGGGGGTATACCACTGGCCGTTGTACAAAAGATCCGCAAAGGTGACGGAAAGCTCCGCCTTCTTATGCTGGGTCATTTTATCCAGCGTCACGGTCTCCAGATACGCGTGGGCGTCGTAGAGGATCTTGCCGCCGGGGGTCTCGTACACGCCGCGGCTCTTCATGCCCACCAGCCGGTTTTCCACGATGTCCAGCAAGCCGATGCCGTTGGCGCCGCCCAATTCGTTGAGCTTCAAGATGATCTCCTTGGCGCTCATCTTTTCCCCGTTCAGCCGGACGGGCTTGCCCGCTTCAAAGTCCAATGCCAGGTAGGTGGGCGTATCCGGCGCCTGAAGGGGGGACACGCTCATTTCCAGAAAGCCCGGCTTTTCGTACAAAGGCTCGTTGCCGGGATCCTCCAGATCCAGCCCTTCGTGAGACAGGTGCCAGAGATTTTTGTCCTTGGAGTAGTTGGTCTCCCGGTTGATCTTCAAAGGCACGTGATGGGCTTCGGCGTAATCGATCTCCTCTTCCCTGCTCTTGATCTCCCACTCCCGCCAGGGGGCGATGATGGTCAAGCCGGGGGCGAAGGCTTTGATGGTCAACTCGAACCGCACCTGGTCGTTGCCCTTGCCGGTGCAGCCGTGACAGATGGCGTCGGCGCCTTCCGCCAGAGCGATCTGCGCCAGCCGCCGGGCGATGACGGGGCGCGCCAGGGCGGTGCCCAGCAGGTAATCTTCATACTTGGCGCCCGCCTGGACGGTGGGCACGATCATTTCCTCCACGAATTCTTCCGTGAGATCCTCGATATAGATCTTGGAAGCGCCGGATTTGATCGCCTTCTCCTCCAAGCCCTCCAGCTCGTCCGCCTGCCCCACGTTGCCGGAGACGGCGATGATCTCCGGGTCGTTATAATGCTCCTTCAGCCACGGGATGATGACCGAGGTATCCAGACCGCCGGAATAGGCGAGAACGATCTTCTTGATTTCTTTTTGATCCATGACTGTATCCTCCGTTTGTCATTTACTGTCCCATATCATAGCACCGCCTTCCTCAAATTGCAAGGGTTTTTCGCGAATTTTATTCATTGTTTTTTGAATTTTCTCTTAATTTCTTGCATATTTGGCTAATTCTATTCGTTATGAATGGATAATATACAACTCGGGGTATAAAAAAGCAGAGGCGGCGCCTCTGCTTTTTTTCATTCAGTCCGTAAATTTCACGTCGTAGGGGTCCACGATGGGCCCTTCCTCAGAATTGGTCTTGTGAACGCTCATACGCGGGGTATGGAAGAAGGTGACGTCAAAGCTCTGCACGCTCTTTCCGTAGTACAGGTTGAGCGTGAGGTCGCCGTTGACCTTGCACCGATCCACGGTGGTGGTCACGCAGCCGGCATTGCCGGTGGAAAGGGTCTGCAGGCGGATGACCCGCTGATTGGACTCGTCCGCGGCGTGGATGTGGCACCGGGTAAGCAGGATCTCGGCTTTGCCGGGGTTGGTGCCGGAGGCGTTATGCCCGTAGTAGGCGGAGTGATCCCCTTCCCCGTTGAAGAAGATCTCGCAGCCGTCGAACACGTGAACGGAGTCCGTATTGATCCCGAAGCCGATGGTGTTGTTGAAGCCGAGGAGTCTGCCGTTGGCATCCTTGTCGCAAAGCTGATACTCGAAGCGGCAGTTTTTGTAATACTGCTTGGAGCCCCGGTATTTGTTGTGATCGTCGTTGTGGAGGCAATAGCGGCAGTTGCGGCAAAGCACCTCCACGTTTTCGATCATGCAGGAGCCGTAAATGTTCAGGGGGCTCCAGGTGCGGCTGGCGCCGTAGCTGATGGCGTCCTTGTCCGGGGTGAAGCGCAGCAGCACCTTCCCCTGCCCGATGATCCGGGTGTTGTTGGGAACAAAGGCGTTGTACTGCCCCATATAATGGCCGGATTTGATATCGTCCGGGGGGATGAAGATGCGGTTCACGCCCACTTCCATCTCGTACTCGGCGAACATATCGTATTCGCCTTCGTCCAGGTAGATGGTCTTTTTGTTCTGGTTGCCGTCCAGATCCAGAAGCAGGGCGGTGAGGGAGGTGTAGTCCCGGGTGGGACCCACGTAGTAGACCTCCCGGTCAAAGCCTTCAAAATACGCTTCCGTTTCCGCGCGGAGCTCTTCTTTGTTTCCTTCCACGGTGATGACCTCTTCTTCCGTTTCCGTTGGAGCGTTATCCTCCTGCCCCGTTCCGGCAGGCGCCGCCGGGGAGGAACAGGCGGACAGAAGCAGAAGGAGGGCTAAGAGCAAAAAGAACGGTTTAGATCGTTTCATGCAGTCGCTTCCTCCCCGGGTCAGGCGGGAGAGCAATCCACGTACTTGACCGTATAGGGATCCGTGTTGTCCTTACCGTCGCCGGCGTGGGTGATGGGCATACCGGGCGTTTCCACAAAGGTCACGTCAAAGCTTTGGATGGTCTCGGCGTAATAAACATGAAGCTCCAATCCGCCGTTGACGGTGCAGCGGTCGATGGTGGTGATCACGTGACCGGGGTTGGTTTTGGACAGGGTCTGGAGGCGGATGGTCTTGGGATTGGCGTTGGCGGTGCTGATGTTGCACCGGGTGAGCAGGATCTCCGCTTCGCCGGGGTTGGTGCCGGAGGCGTTGTGCCCGTAGTAGGCGTATTTGCCCTCGGTGGTGTTGTTGTAAATGGTGCATTGGTCAAACACGTGGATGGAATCATCGTTGACCCCGAAGCCAACCGTCTGACTGAAGCCCAGGACCCGTTTGGTCTGCGCCGGGTCGGGGTCGCTTACCAGGAAGGTCAGATTGAAATCCTTGTAATACTGCACGGTACCCAGATAGCGGTTGTGGTCGTCGTTGTGCAGGGCGTAGCGGCAGTTATGAGCCACCACGTCGATATTCTCGATCATGACGGAGCCGAAGATGTTGAAGGGGCTCCAGGTACGGCTGGCGCCGTAGCTGATCTCATCCGCTTCAGGCTCAAAGTGCACGGTCACGCTGCCCAGCCCGATGATCTTGGTATTGTGGGGCACGAAGGCGTTGAGCCAGAGCTTCTGCCCATCGGCGTTGACGGCGTTCTTATCCACCGGGAGGAAGGTGCTGGTGGTATTCGCCACTTCCAGATAATAGCTGGTGGTAATGGTGTCCAGCGGGATCACCAGACGGCCGTGGGGATTGGTCTCGGCGTCGTAGACCTCCGCCATATACTCGGCGAAGAAGTCGTATTCCCCTTCGTCCACATAAATGGTCTTCTTATTTTGGTTGTTGTTGTCAGCGTTATAGGCGTCGCCGTCCAGATCCAGCAAAAGGGATACCAGGGAGGTGGACTCGTTGGGCTTGGTATCGTCCCGGGAAGCGCCCACGTAATAGACCTCTTCGTCAAAGGCGGGGTCTTCAAAGTAATGCTGCGCCCGGACGAGGGTCTTATCCGAAGGATGCGCCGCTTCTTCCATGTACTTTTCAGCGGAAACGCCATAGCGCATCATCGCGTCCAGAAGCGCGTTGAGCTTTTCCTGGTCCGTTCTGCCCAGATTGCGCGCCGCCACGGCGTAGGATTCCACGCTGTAGGAAAGGGTGTTGGAGCCCACGCCCTCCATGCCGAAGCCCGCCACGGGCAATTCCTTGTCCCCCAGCATGGCGGGGTCCAAACCGTAAGAAACCTTGGCATAGATGGTCTTGCGCAGCTCGGCGGCGTTGAAGCCGTCGTAGCAGATCCGGTAATAATCGCCGGAGGGTGTCACGTCTTTTTCGGTATAGGAGGCAAGCACGGCGCCGCTTTCATCGGTCAGGGTGATGAGGAGCGACTCGGTGGTGGGCGCTTTGAAATAAAATTTCAGATGGACGGAATCCTTCAGCACCAGATTGGCGCCGTACCACTCCACATCCGCGCCGGGAACTTCCACAAAGCGGGTGTTGAGAACGCTATTCAGTTCGGGGGTGGCGGAAGAGGCGAAAGAGAGCTGATCGGCGGTGAGATTCGCTGTGGCAAGAGGTTCCTCGCTGCCGAAATACGCCTGGCTCTTGGCGCCGTATACCAACAGATCCGCGATGAGACGGCACAGCGTCACGTCGTCCCCGTGCAGCGCCAGGGTGTCGCGGCAGGTCTTTTCCACGCTGGTGGTGATGGTGCTGCCGGTGACCCGCGTGCCGCCGGACAGCGCCGTCAGCGTGGCGGTGACGGGAATGGTCATTTCATGGGCGTACACGCCCCGGAAAATGAAGCAATAGTTCTCTTCCGTCGTGACGTACTCCGTAGCCACGGAATCAGTCCCCTTGAAGGAAAAGTTCACTTGCGGCTCCGTAAAGTCGGCGCCGTCGAACGCGGCGCGGGAAACGTAGTAGCGGATGGCAATGTCGTTTTCCAGCACCAGCGAATGACCGGAAAAAACGGGTCCTGCCGTCTCCGCGAAGGCAGGGACGCCAAAAGCCGGAACAAGCCCCGCCGCCAAGGCGAGGGTCAGCAAAACAGCGATCAGTCTTTTCATGGGATCCTCCTCCGAAAAAGCGCAATTACAACGTTATTCTATGATAAATATACCGCTTCCGCCCTTTTTTGTCAAGAGACAGATGTCAGCCAAAAAAAGGATCGCGGCAGGGCTCGTTTTCCTTGCCGCGGCAAGCGTTTTCACGCCTTTGTCCGACGAGGCGGATCCGCTGAAGCGGGGGTCGATCTCGTTTTACCGGAGAAAAAAACGTAACGCGGCAGAGTTTTCTGCCGCGTTTTGTGTCGGAACGAGAGCGGAGCCTCTCTTCGATCAGGACTCCATCCGGCGTCCCAGAAAAAGGCCCGCCGTGCGGATGAGGGACGTCTCCGGCTCCGCCGCTTCCCGCGGGGACGCCGTCAGGGACGCCACCCCGCCGATGACGTCGCCTTCGCTGACGATGGGCATCAGAACGGCGACGGTGTAGCCCTCCGGCCCCAAAGGGATGCCCTCTTCACCCGGGCGCGCCGTATAAAGCGCCCGCTTTTCCAGCAGGCCGTCCAAAGCGGGACTGATCTTCTGCTCCAGCGTCTTTGCCTTGGGCACCCCGGCGCAGGCGATCACCTCATCCCGGTCAAACACCACCGCCGCCATCCCGCAGCTCTTCTGCAGCGTGTCGCACCAGCCCTGCGCCTCCTCCGGCATTTCCCCCACCGGGGAGTATTTCTTGAAAATAACGCCGCCCTCCCGGTCTGTGTATATTTCCAGCGGGTCGCCCTCGCGGATACGCATGGTGCGGCGGATCTCCTTCGGTATCACAACGCGCCCCAGGTCGTCGATGCGGCGCACGATTCCGGTTGCTTTCATATATAAATATCTCCTTGCTTTTTTGATAATGCTATTATCTGTAAAACAAGGAGAATTATACATGATCGCTTGAAAATCACTTTTAAGTAAATGACAGAATGGATTTGATCAAAACACACGTAAATATCAAGATTTTTTGTTTCAGGTTGCAGTTTTCTCAGATAAATCCATTGACAGTGCGCGATATTGGTGCCCGGAAGGCACTTGAAACAAAAGCGGTTATATGGTAAAATTTTTACAGGCCGCTCAGTCGAGGAGTTTTTTCGGAGGGTGATCCCATGGAGTACATCAAAGTTACAAAAGAGAATTTGGAAAAAGAGCATATCTGCTGCGCCATCTCCCACAACGGGGACATACAGGTTTCATCCAAAAAAGCGTGGCTTGCGGACCGGTTCGACGAGGGTCTGGTCTTTTTGAAGAGCGTGGAGAGGGGCAAGTGCTTTATCGAGTACCTTCCCGCGGAGAACGCGTGGAACCCCATCGACGCGGACGGATATATGTTCGTCAACTGTCTGTGGGTATCCGGTTCCCTCAAGGGGCACGGATACGCAAACGATCTTTTGCGCGCCTGTATGGAGGACAGCAAGGGAAAGGGCAAAACAGGGCTGTGCATGCTGAGCGCCGCGAAGAAAAAACCGTTTCTCGCCGATCCGAAGTTCCTGGCGTACAAGGGCTTTTCGGTGTGCGATGAGGCGGATAACGGGATACAGCTGTGGTATTTGCCTTTCACGCCCGACGCAAAACCCCCGAAATTCAAAGAATGCGCCAGACATCCTCACGTCGAGGGATCCGGCTACGTTCTTTATTATACAAGTCAATGCCCGTTCAACGCGAAATACGTACCCCTGGTTGAAAAAAGCGCGAAAGAGCATCACATCGAATTCAAGGCGATCCACATAGAAACGAAAGAAGACGCGCAAAGCGCGCCCACGCCGATCACCACCTACGCGCTGTTTTACAACGGGGCGTATCTGACCAACGAGCAGATGAACGGCGCGAAATTTCTGAAGTTGGCGAGCCGTTAAGCGCCCCTCGACCCAAAGTTAGCCGGATGGGACGCTGGTGAAAAGGAGCATGGAAACGAATGGAATTCAGGAAGCTGGCAAGGTACAAGCAGGCGCTGACGGAAGGCGAATGCATCGCCCTCTTGAAAGAAGAAAAACGGGGCGTTTTCTCGGTGACGGGGGACGAGGGCTATCCCTACGGGATGCCGCTGAACCATTACTACAACGAAGAGGACGGGAAGATCTATTTTCACAGCGGCAAGACGGGTCACAAGGTGGACGCGCTGAAAAGCTGTGACAAGGCGTCCTTCTGCGTTTACGACCGCGGCAGCCGGGAAGCGGGCGGCTGGGCGCTGAATTTTAAATGCGTGATCGTATTCGGCAGAGTGGAATTCATCGAAGACCGGGAGAAGATCGACGAGATCGCCCGGGCGCTCTCCCATAAATTCACCGACGATGAGGCGTACATTCAGCGGGAGCTGGAGCGATCCGGCCCCGGGACGCTGCTCTTTGCCCTGGTGCCGGAATATATGACCGGAAAAACAGTCAACGAAAAATAAGAAACCGCATAGGAGAAACAAGTCATGAAAAAAGAAATCAAAACCACGGAAGCCATTTTCCCCATGCCCGTTCTGCTGATCTCGACCTTCAACGAGGACGGCACGGCGGACGTGATGAACGCCGCCTGGGGCACCATGCTGGATCGGGATATGGTGGCGCTGAATCTGACGGAGACCCACCGCACCGTGCAGAATATCAAGGCGCGGGGTGGATTCGTGGTGCACATCGCCGACGCGAAGCACGTGACGGAAGCGGATTACTTCGGCGTGGTCAGCGGCAGCAAAGAGCCGGACAAATTTCAAAAGAGCGGCATGACCTTCGTCAAGTCCGACCTGGTGGACGCGCCGGTGATCAACGAGCTGCCCGTCGCCATGGAATGCGAATTCGTGGAATTCCAGAACGATCCCACCGGGCTGGGGGTCATCGGCAAGGTGCTGCGCACGTCTGTGGAGGAGGACAAGCTGACGGACGGCAAGGTGGATATTGACGCGCTGGAAGCCATTGCCTTCGATCCGTACACCCTGGGCTATTACAAGGTGGGCGGCAGAGTGGGCAACGCCTTCAAAGACGGGCTGAAGCTGCAATAAACCCGTGAAGACGCGCGTATACGGTGATCCAACCGCCCGCTTTTCGCTGATCCAGCCGGTGGACGGATCTGATTTGGCGTTTCTGGAGGAGGAGATCGCCGTGATCGGGGAGAACGCCCGCCTTCCCTTTCAGCTCCTCGCGGTGGAAGTGCCGGCGTGGAACAGAGACCTGTCCCCCTGGGACGCCGATCCGGTCTTCGGGAAAGCGGGGTTCGGTCACGGCGCCGCCGACTTTTTGCGCCAGATCCTGTCCCTTTGTGACGATGGCGGGAAAACCTACGTTTTGGGCGGGTATTCCCTGGCGGGTCTGTTCGCCCTGTGGGCAGCCACCCGGACGGATCGCTTCGCCGGGATCGCAGCCGCCTCCCCTTCCGCCTGGTTTCCCGGTTTTTCCGACTATCTGCGGGAAAACCCGGTAAAGAGCCGGGCGGTATATCTCAGCCTGGGGGACAGAGAGGAAAAAACGAAAAATCCCGTGATGGCGACGGTGGGCGACCGGATCCGCCTCATCCGGGACATCTTGCGGGATCAAGGCGCGCAGTGCGTGCTGGAATGGAACGAGGGAAACCATTTCAAAGACGTGCCCCGGCGCACGGGGCTTGCTTTCGCCCATTTTCTGAGGCGCGTATGATCCGGCTGAAGTACGGAAACACCAACACGTATTTGATCCCCGGAAGCGGGGGTTTTCTGCTGGTGGATACAGATATGGCAGGGACCCTGCCCGCCTTCTTCAAAGCCGTCAAGGAAGCGGGGGCACGGCTTGCGGGCGGGAAGGCGCTGTTTTTCACCCACTTTCACCC
>CAMPCJ010000021.1 GCA_946645685.1 uncultured Clostridia bacterium
TGGAACTTGTCGATGGAGCCGCCGGTGACGTTCACCTCAATGGATCCGCACTGGACCATGGAGAAGCGGGTGTTGGAAGAATTGATATCCTTACCGGCGTAGCGCCAGTTGGCGTAGAGGTTGGTGACGGTGCCGCCGTACACGTCGATGTGGGCGGTGACGCCGACACCGGTCTGTGTTTCATACTCAACGCCGGCAAAGAGATCGGTAACCGCGGCGGTACCGTCAATGGTCACGTAGCCGTCCGCCTGACCGACGTTGTAGTCATAGTGGCGCCAGTTGGAGGCGGTGTCCCAACCGGCGGGGTTGGTGGAATCATCCCCGTCCGCGCTGAGGGCGAGATCCGCCTTTGTGGTGTAGTTGTAGTAATCGCCGGTGAGGGCGTTCAGATCCGTAAACTCCGCGGTGGGCGCGGTAGAGGGCGTGGAGGTTTTGATGCCAAACTTGCCGCCGCCGATGGTCTGCACGGTCCCGTAGGTGCCGGAGCGGAGGATCATTTTACCAATCGTGGTATTGTCGCCGTCAGACGCGTTTGTGATGTTGCCGGTGACGTTCAAGCGGGCGTTGGAGTAAGCACCCGTCATAATACGGGTGAGCTGAGTGCCCTTACCGGAAGCGGTGCCGTCGTAGATGCCGCCGCCGTTCTTCACCTCCAGCGTCGCGCCGCGAACGATAATGATGCTCAGGTAGTTGGAGGTCTGGAAACGGCCGGTGGCGACCGAGCCGGAAGAGGTATAACCGGATTTATAGACAACATTGGTCGCGTCCGCGTCGCCGGAGTGGCAGGCGCCGGTAGCGTCAACGTTATCCAAAATCAGATCGGTATAAATGGTCATGTAGTTACGGTCTGCCAGGTTCCAGTAAATGGTGGGTCTGGTTTCCTGACCGTAGCCCGTGACGCCGGTGAAGTGCCAGGTGACGTCCACCGCCGTGAAGGTCTTGCCCACGTCGGTCAAGGTAGACCGTGAGGAAATACCCGCCACGGTGTTATTTTTGGTGTTGACCCAGATCACGTCGTTGAGAACGTAGATCATGAGCTCATGATCAAAATCGTTTACGCCGAGATTGTGATCCGTAAGGTACTTCCGCAGGTTACGGGCGTCGGTGGCTTGGCTGGTTGACATCCCATAGGTATTAAAGAGCTGCGGATTTTCAAAACGGAACACAGGTTTGTCCGTCGTGGCGGAGTCGCTGGTGCTTGCCTGGTGGCAAGTTTCCGAAGCACCGATCCACCCCTGTGCGCGGGCGTAATTATTCGCCAGCGTGGTGCTTTTAGAAATGATGACACGGAAAGTGACTTTTTCCGAATCTGCGTTGGCATGGAGAGACAGGAAGGACAGCAGCACGGCGCCGATCGCGATGACCAGCAGCAGCGCCACAACCAGCCACTTCATACCGTTTTTGGTTTTGACCATGATGGGTACCTCCTGAAAAGATTTTCGCCGCCTAAACACGCAAAGCGCGGTTTGATGAGGCTTTTCCGCGGCGTCTCCCGGCTTTTTGCCGGACGACCGGCTGTTCCGGGGGCGCGCCACGGGTTGCCTTTACAAAGGGGCAAACTCCCCCATAAAGGCATGGCTACAGGGTAATTGTACACATTTTTTAAATAATTTGCAAGGTTTTTTAAAAAAAACCGGGGTTTCACTTCATTTTTTACCCTTTGCACAGTTTTTTGTTTTCATTTTTGGTGGATTTGTCCGTGAGCCCAGGGAAGGGCAAGGGCGGACAAACGTATGCAGCGGGCATACAAAAAGCCCGTACACCGGGTGGTGTACGGGCTTTGGGTCGTGGGGTGAATTATTCTTCTCCGCCGTAGAGCTTCTCCAATTTGGTGAGCTTGGCGTAGCGGGCGGCGGCGGCGGCTTCCGCTTTGGCGAAGAGCACCTCGGCACGCTCGGGATTCTGCTGCGCCAGGCGGGCGTAGCGGGTCTCACCCTTGATGAAGTCCTGATAGGACGCGGTGGGCGCCTTGCTGTCGATGACGAGCTTCTTGCCCTCGGCGGCGGGATTGTAGCGGAACATCTGCCAGTAACCGGCATCCACCGCCTTCTTCATCTCCACCTGGCAGTTCGCCATGGTGCCCTTGATGCCGTGCATTTCGCAGGGGGCATAGCCGATGATGAGGGAGGGGCCGTGGTACGCTTCCGCTTCGGACAGCGCCTTGAGGAGCTGATTCTTGTCAGCGCCCATGGCGACCTGCGCCACGTACACGTAGCCGTAGGACATGGCGATCTCCGCCAGATTCTTCTTGCCGATGGCTTTACCGGCGGCGGCAAACTGCGCCACCTGACCGATGTTGGAAGCCTTGGAAGCCTGTCCGCCGGTGTTGGAGTAGACCTCGGTATCGAAGACCATGACGTTCACGTCTTCGCCGGAAGCCAGAACGTGATCCAAGCCGCCGAAGCCGATGTCATACGCCCAGCCGTCGCCGCCGAAGATCCACACGCTCTTCTTGGAGAGGTAGTCCTTCTCGGCGAGGATCTTGGCGCGGAGAGGCTCATCACACCGGCAGCCTTCCAGCATAGCCACCAGATCCGCCGTCGCCTTCTGGTTGGCGGCGCCGTCTTCCACGGTATCCAGATACGCCTGAACGACGGCTTTCTTTCCGGCGTCTTCCACCTTTTCGCCCAGCTCCTTCACGTAGCCGATGAGCTTTTCGCGAATGGTCTTCTGACCCAGGTAGATGCCCAAACCGTGCTCGGCGTTATCCTCAAACAGAGAGTTCGCCCAGGCGGGGCCGCGGCCGCTTTCCCGGTTGACGGTGTAAGGCGTTGCCGGCGCGGAGCCGCCCCAGATGGAGGAGCAGCCGGTGGCGTTGGAAATGTACATCCGTTCCCCGAAGAGCTGGGTGACCAGACGGGCGTAAGAGGTCTCGGCGCAGCCGGCGCAGGAGCCGGAGAATTCCAGCAGGGGCTGCTTGAACTGGCTGCCCTTGACGGTGCGATCCACGATCTCACGCTTCTCGGAAACGTTGGCGACGGCATAGTCGAACGCCGCCTGCTGTTCCCGCTGAGATTCCTGGGTGGTCATTTCGATGGCGATCTTGCCGGTCTTTTCCGCATTCGCGGTGACGGGGCAAGCCTTCACGCACAGGGTGCATCCCATGCAGTCCAGCGGAGAGATCGCCATGGTGAACTTGTACTCGGTCTTGAGAACGGGCTTCTCACAGAACTTGGTCACGGCGGGCGCCTTGTCCGCCTCTTCCTTGGTCATGGCGAAGGGACGAATGCAGGCGTGGGGGCAAACGAAAGCGCAGTTGTTGCACTGGATGCAGTTTTCGGGATGCCACACGGGCACGCTCACCGCGACGCCGCGCTTTTCGTAAGCGGCGCTGCCCTGGGGGAAGGTGCCGTCCGCCATATCCTTGAAGCGGGAGACGGGGAGGGAGTCGCCGTTCATCTGAGAGACGGGCTCCAGCACTTCGCTCACAAACTTCTTCACACGCTCGGGCGCCTTATCCGCCATGGAAGCTTTGGGAGCGGCGACGGCGGAAGCCCATTCGGCGGGCACGTCCACCAGCGTCATGGCGTTGGCGCCGGCGTCGATCGCCTTGTAGTTCAGCTCCACGATGGCTTCGCCCTTCTTGATGTAGGACTTGTACGCCATTTTCTTCATATATTCGATGGCTTCATCCTTGGGCAGGATGTTCGCCAGGGCGAAGAACGCGGACTGGAGAACGGTGTTCTTGACCTTGGGGTTGCCGATCTGCTTGGTGGCGATGGACGTGGCGTCGATGGTGTAGAACTTGATGTTGTTCTTCGCGATGTACGCCTTCACTTCGGCGGGCAGGTGGGTCTCCAGCGCCGCCTTGTCCCACTGGCAGTCCAGCATAAAGGTGCCGCCGGGCTTCACGTCCTGCACGATCTTGTAGCCCTTCAGAATATAGGAAGAGTTATGGCAGGCGACGAAGTTGGCTTTGGTGATGTAGTAGGGGCTCTTGATGGGCTTGTCACCGAAGCGCAGGTGGGAGATGGTGACGCCGCCGGTCTTCTTGGAGTCGTACTGGAAGTACGCCTGGATGTACTTGTCGGTGTGGTCGCCGATGATCTTGATGGAGTTCTTGTTGGCGCCCACGGTACCGTCGCCGCCCAGACCCCAGAATTTGCAGGAAATGGTGCCTTCGGCAGCGGTGTCGGGCGCGGGCTTTTCCTCCAGGGAGTGGCCGGTAACGTCATCCACGATGCCGATGGTGAAGCCGTTTTTGGGAGTCGCCGCTTTGAGGTTTTCATAGACGGCGAAGATGCTCTGAGGCGGCGTATCCTTGGAGCCGAGACCGTAGCGGCCGCCCACGATCTTCACGTCGCGACCCTGATTTGCCAGGGAGGTGACCACGTCCAGATACAACGGCTCGCCCAGGGAGCCGGGCTCCTTGGTACGGTCGAGGACCGCGATGGACTTGACGGAAGCGGGGATCGCCTGCGCCAGCTTGTCGGGGCAGAAGGGACGGTACAGGCGAACCTTCACCAGACCGACCTTTTCGCCGTGGGCGTTCATGTAGTCGATGACTTCCTCCGCCACGTCGCAGATGGAGCCCATCGCCACGATGACGCGATCCGCATCCGGCGCGCCGTAGTAGTTGAACAGCTTGTAGTCGGTGCCGATCTTTTCATTGACCTTCGCCATATACTCTTCCACGATGGCGGGAAGCGCTTCGTAGTAGGGGTTGCAGGCTTCTCTGTGCTGGAAGAAAATGTCGCCGTTCTCCGCGGAGCCCCGCAGGACGGGATGCTCGGGATTGAGGGCGCGGGCGCGGAAGGCAGCCAGGGCGTCCCGATCGATCATTTCCTCCAAATCCTTGTAGTCCCAAACCTCGATCTTCTGGATCTCGTGGGAGGTGCGGAAGCCGTCAAAGAAGTTCAGGAAAGGCACTCTGCCCTTGATGGCGGACAGGTGGGCGACGGCGCCCAGATCCATGACCTCCTGGGGGTTGGATTCCGCCAGCATGGCGAAACCGGTCTGCCGGCAGGCGTACACGTCGGAATGGTCGCCGAAAATGTTCAGCGCGTGGGACGCGACGCAACGGGCGGAGCAGTGGATGACGCCGGGAAGCAGCTCGCCGGCGATCTTATACATATTGGGGATCATGAGGAGCAGACCCTGAGAAGCGGTGAAGGTGGTGGTCAAAGCACCCGCCGCCAGAGAGCCGTGCACCGTGCCGGAGGCGCCTGCCTCGGACTGCATTTCCATGACCTTCACCTTCTCGCCGAAGATGTTCTTCAGCCCGGTGGCAGACCAGGAATCGGTAAGCTCCGCCATGACGCTGGAAGGCGTGATGGGATAGATGGCAGCCACTTCGGTGAACGCGTAAGACACGTGCGCCGCAGCGGTGTTGCCGTCCATGGATTGTTTCTTTCTCGTTACCATGATTCTGTTTTCCTTTCTGTTTGGTTTGGATATCAAGAGTATTATAGCACCGTCACTTTCGAATGTAAAGGATAAAAAGAAAGAATTTTTCGCCAAAAAAGGTCCTTCCTCTTTGCAAATCGACGAGAATATGATACAATATCCGGTCGAAAGGGGGCGACTCTCATGATCCGAAAGATCCACAGTGCGGCGCTCTGGGGGCTGGACGGCTTTGCCGTGACGGTGGAGTGCTACGCCGGCCCCGGGCTTCCCCGGATGGAGATCATCGGGCTGCCCGACACGGCGGTGAAGGAATCTCAGGAGCGGATCTGGGCCGCCGCCATGTCCCTGAAGCTGCCCCTGCCCCGGGGGCGCATCACCGTCAACCTGGCGCCCGCCGATCGGAAAAAGCAGGGCTCGGGCTTCGACTTGCCCATCCTTCTGTCCGCGCTGGCGGGCACCCTGCTTGCGGGGACGGAGCTCTCCGACGCCTTTTTCATCGGTGAATTGGGGCTGGACGGTTCCCTGCGGGGCGGAAACGGCGCCCTGTGTCTGGCGCTCGCCGCCCGGGACGCCGGGGCGAAGCGCCTGTTCGTCCCGAAGGAAAACGCCGCGGAATGCAGCGTGGTGGACGGACTTTGTGTTTACGGCGCGGAAAGCGTTTCCGAGCTTCTGGATCACCTGCTGGGCACAAAAAAGATCGAGCAGGTGACCTTCGACAGGGAGCGGATCCTGGAGAACAGCCGCCCGGCGGTGGATTTCAAAGATATCAAAGGGCAGGAGCTTGCCAAGCGGGCGGCGGAGATCGCCGCGGCGGGCGGGCACAACCTGCTTTTAGCGGGGCCGCCCGGCAGCGGGAAGAGCATGCTGGCGAAAGCCATTCCCGGCATTTTGCCCCGGATGGACTTCGAGGAAATGCTGGAGACCACCAAGATCCATTCCATCGCAGGGATGCTCCGGGAGGGAGAGGCTCTCATCCGGGAGCGCCCGTTCCGCTCGCCCCACCACACCATGAGTTTTGTGGGACTGGCGGGGGGCGGCGCCTCGCCTCAGCCGGGGGAGATCAGCCTTGCCCACAACGGCGTCCTGTTCTTAGACGAGCTGCCGGAGTTTGAGAAGCGGAGCCTGGAAGTCCTGCGGCAGCCGCTGGAGGATCGGCAGGTGACCATCACCCGGGCGGCGTGGAAGCTCACGTTCCCGTCCGATTTCATGCTGGTGTGCGCCATGAACCCCTGCCCCTGCGGGTATTTCGGGTCGGATCAAAAGAAATGCACCTGCACGCCGGTCGCCATCGAGCGGTATCTGGGAAAGATCTCCGGGCCGCTGCTGGATCGCATCGACATCCGCATCGAAGTGCCCGCCCTGTCCTTTGAGGAGCTGAACGCCCGGCAGGCGGGGGAGAGCAGCGAGGAGGTGCGGGCGCGGGTCGACCGGGCGCGGCAGATCGCCGCGGAGCGGTATAAAGACTACGGCGTGCGGTGCAACGGCGCCCTCTCCGGCGCGCTCACGAAAAAGCTGTGCCGCTACGACGACAAGGCGGAGGCGGTGCTGCGCTCCTCCTTCGTGTCCCGGCACATGTCCGCCCGGGGGCTGGATCGCATTTTGCGGCTGTCCCGCACCATCGCGGATCTGGAAGGGGCGGAACTGATCGGAGAGGCGCACGTGCTGGAAGCGGTGCAATTCCGTTTTTCCTCGGAAAAGTTTTTCAACCGGTAATTCAAAAAAAGGAGAACGCTGATTCATGGGTTGGTTTTGGTTTGCCCTGTTTTCCACGCTGCTGTGGGGCGGCGCGGATCTGTTTTACAAAAAGGGCGCGGATGAAAAAGACAAATACAGTCACCTGAAGACCAGCATTTGCGTGGGTCTGGTGATGGGCGCCCACGCCGTCTTTTTGCTTTTGACCCGCGGCGATCTGCATTACGACTGGCGCAATCTGTACCTGTATCTGCCGGTGTCCTTCTTCTACATCTCGTCCA
The DNA here is from genome assembly GCA_946645685.1 of uncultured Clostridia bacterium. Taxonomy (GTDB): domain Bacteria; phylum Bacillota; class Clostridia; order Oscillospirales; family SIG627; genus RGIG5579. The sequence goes on from CAMPCJ010000021.1 coordinate 7,320, forward strand.
TGACCGTGGGCTATCTGGGGCTGCGGTATCTGGAGCTTTCCGTCACCTCTCCCATTGAAAACGCCTCCGGCGCGGTGACTTGCGTGCTGCTGATGATCGTGCTGAAGGAGTGGATGGACGTTCCCAGCGCGGTAGCGGTGGTTCTCATCACCGCGGGGGTGATCGCCCTGGGCGTTCTGGAGCGGCGCGCCATAAAGGGGGAAGCCGGGCTGGCGGCGAAGAAGTACGTGTACGGATGGAAGGCGCTGCTCTTCCCCGTTGCCTACTGCTTCCTGGACGCCATGGGCACCTTCCTGGACGGGTACTACCTGGACGACTTCGAGAAGACCCCTCTGGTGGGCGTAACGGAAGAGACCTTTGAGGACGTGGCGAACATTTCCTATGAACTGACCTTCCTGTTCGTGGCGATCGTCCTTTTGGTGTACGTGGTGTTCATCCGCAAATCCTCCCTCTTCGTGCCCAAGACCCGCTCCCGCGCCGTTGCCGCCGTGCTGGAAACGGCGGGGCAGTTCACCTACGTGTACGCCATGAGCGCAAACGCCGTTGTGGCGGCGCCCATGATCGGCGCGTACTGCATCGTGTCCCTGCTGCTGAGCCGCATTTTCCTGAAAGAGAAACTGACCAAGTGGCAGTACGCTGCCGTGGCCGCCGTCATCGCCGGGATCGTGATCCTGGGCGTGATGGAGGGGATCGGCGAAGCGCAGAGCGAGGCGGAGGAGCCGGAAGGCGAGGAAGCCGCCGTGACGGAGACCGTGGAGACGGACGAAACGGAACTTCCCTTTGTCCCCGCGGAGGGCGTCTCTTAAATGATCAGACAAAAAAAGCGGAGCAGATCTTTCCGACCTGCTCCGCTTTTTTCTGTTGTCAAACCTCCGGGGCGACGATGGGCGCCAGGGCGGCGTTGCCGTAGGTGAGGGCAAAGGAGCCGCGCCCGGTGACGCTTCCCTGCAATTCGTAGAACACGCTGGTCAAGGCGCCGGTTTTCTTATCCATGGTAAGGGTGCCGGTGACGGTGACGTCATCGCCTCCCGCCCCCTGCCCCAGGCGGGCGAAGACGGCGGACAGCAGCCCCGACGCGCCGGCTTGATTCAGGGTGAAGCTGACGCTGTATTCGTTCACTTCCTCGGTCATTTCCGCCCGGGAGAAGGCGGTGAGATCCGGCAGGAGAGACGCCAGTGCGGCGGCTCGATCGGCGGGGACGCCGGGGGCGGGATCTTCATCCGCTAAGACGGCGGCGGTAGAGGCGTCGTACAAGACCCGGTGGGGCTTGCCGTTTTCCGCCAGGGTGTGGGCGACGGTATAGACCCCCTCTTCGCCGGCGGTGGCGGCAAAGGCGTTCTCCCGCAGGGAATAGGCGTCTCCCACGCCGTTGAAATCACTGCCGGTGCTGCGGGTGGCGCCGCCGGAAGTCTCCTGGACGTCCACCGTCATGGAGACGTTGTCCATTTCCAGCGTGCGCGCCTGCGCCGAGCGCACCATGGCGGGCAGCCGGATGTCGTTCAATTCCGTATATTCGCCGTCGGCGGGGGCGGCGGGAACGGCAAAATCCGTTTCGCCGAAGCGCACCAGGCGGGTCTTCAGGGTCACCTTTTCCCCTTCGGCGAAGCCGACGGTGATCTCCTCTTCGGTGATCCGTCCCGCCTCGTCCACCACGGCTTTCCCCTCCACGGAGGCGGGGACGGCTCCGGTCAGGGGGGCGAACTGCGCCAGGGCGCTGTCCCCCGCGCCGGTGTAGCGAACGGTGTTTCCGTCACGCTCCACAGCGGAAAAGGCGCCGCCGTCCAGCGCGAACACCGGGAAAAGATATTCGTTCACATACTTTTGAAAGCTGAGGGTAGAGGCGGCGGCGGTGTACCTGCCGTCCCCCGCCAAAAGAAATGCCCGTTCTCCGTCGAAATACACGCCCTCTCCGTTTTCATTGACCCGGGAAAAGGCGTAGTTATCCAGCCCCGTGCGCACGCGGCAGGTGGTCCAGACGGCTTTTGTGCCGCCGGAAACGACGGTTTCCAGCTGATAGGACGAAAGAAGCGCCATAGTCTCCCCCGCGCGGGCGTACAGTTCCGCGCCGGTCAATTCGTCCAGGGACTTTTCCCCGTTTCCGTTTTGCCCGGAAGCCTTCGGCGCGCCGCAGGCGGACAGCGCCAGCACCAGGCACAAAAGAAGGGCGATGAATCGTTTCATGTTCCGTTCCTCCCTATTTTCGCACCTATTTCTGTTTCTATTGTACCCCGATTTTGACAAATCTGTCAAGCATCAGCGCCACACGAACCAAATGAAGAGATAGCCCGCGGTGACCGCCGCCAGGGTGAAGGGCAGACCGATGCGGGTGAAATCCTTAAAGGAAACTTCGTGCCCCTCCTTCCGGAGCATACCCACCCCGGCGATGTTGGCAGAGGCGCCGATGGGCGTGATGTTGCCCCCCAGGGTCGCGCCGGTGAGCAAGCCGAAGTACAGCAGATTGGCGTTGGCGCCGAGAGAAGACGCCACCCCCGCCAGAACGGGGAGCATGGTCGCCACGTAGGGAATGTTGTCAATGAAGGCGGAAATGATCACCGAGCCCCACACCACCACGGTATAGAGCAGGAAGAGATTGCTGCCGCCCACCTTGGAGATGATGTTCGCCAGATCGTCGATGAGCCCCACCTTTTTCACGCCGCCGATGATGAGGAACAGACCCGCCAGCAAAAGGACGGTGTTCACGTCCAGCCCTTTCACCGCCTCCTTCACCACCTTGCCGTTGCCCCGGGCGGCTTCGATCCCCAGCGTGATCAGCCCGCAGACGACGCAGATGACGCCGTTGGTAACGGCGGGCTTATTGGGAATGAAGGACGCGGCGATGAGAAGCACCACCACCAGCACCATCATGACGCTGGGGGCGAAATCCCGGACTTCCGTCTGCGTTTCGCTGGTGACTTTCTGCTTATCCTTGCGGAACAGGAACATCATAATGGGCACGGTGGCAAGGGCGCCCAGCTCCACGGCGAAGAAGATGCCCGGCTTGCCGTCCATCCAGAAGAAGTCCAGAAAGTCCATATTCGCCTGAGCGCCCAGCATGATGGAGGTGGTGTCCCCCACCAGGGTGGCGGCGCCCTGCAGGTTGGAGGAAACGGCGATGGACAGGATCATGGGCACGGGGGAAATGTTCAGCTTTTTGCACACCGCCAAGCCCACCGGCGCCACCATCAAAACAGTCGCCACGTTGTCGATGAAGGCGGAGACCACACCGGAAAAAATGCTCATCCAGATGGTGACCCACATAACGTTGGGAGACCACTTGAGCAGTTTTTCCGCGATGGCGTTGGGCATTTTGGAGTCGATGAAGGGCTCCACCAGAAGCATGGTGCCGAAGATCATCAAAAGCACGTTCCAGTCGATGGCGCCGGGCACCTCGCCCACGGGCAGAACGCCCAGGATCACGAAGATCGCCGCCGTCCCCAGCGCCACCCAGTGGCGCACCCGGGGCAGGGCGATCATCAAAACGTAGGTCAGGGCAAACAAAACGATAGCGGCTATTTTCATATAGTTCCTCCTAAAAGGTCGCCGTCCACAAAAAAGGACCTTTGCGAACGGACAAAAACAGTCTCTCGCAAAAGTCTCGCCACAGGTCAGACCCTGTCCGAAGCCGGGCTTTTTTGCCGTGATGACGACCGCGGACCGTAAGGCTACTCCCCTTTACGGTGTTCATTGTACCCCGCGGCACCCTTTTTGTCAACGGGAAAAAAAGCAAAAAAAGGAAAGCGCGTGCGCTTTCCTTTTTTTGGGGATGGCGATCAGTTGTACTGCCGCAGGATCTTGTTGGAGGAATTTTTGGGGAATTCCGTATCCCGGATGGCAGCCACGGTGGGGCGCTTGTAGGAGGGCAGCACGTCCGTGGCGGAACGCACGTCCGCGAGCACCTCCTCCTCCGTGGGGGCTTTGCCCAGCTCCTTGATCTTGTCGGCGTTGAAGAACACCTCCACCTTGATGCAGGTCTTGCCGTTTTCATCCTTCACGGCGGAGACCACGTTTTCCTGCACGTAGGGCACGTTCATCACGTAGTCCTCGATCTCTTCGGGATACACGTTCTTGCCGTTGTCCATCACGATGAGGTTCTTGATCCGCCCGGTGATGGAGATCTGCTGGTAGCGGTTGATGTTGCCCAGATCCCCGGTGTGGAACCAGCCGTCCTTCAAAACGCGGGCGGTCTCCTCGGGATCCTTGTAATAGCCCAGCATGACGGTCTTGCCCTTCACGCAGATCTCGCCGTTGCCGTCCTCCCCGGGCTCCGCGATCTTCACGTCGATGCAGGGGAGCTTGACCCCCACGGTGCGGAAATCGCAGAAGTAGTCCAGATTCACGCTGACCAGGGGGGAACACTCGGTAATGCCGTAGCCGTTGCAGACGGTGATGCCGATGGTGTCGAAGAAGTCCGCCACGTCGGGACGGAGCGGCGCGCCGCCCACCACGATCTTGATCAGCTTGCCGCCGAAGATCTCGTGCACCTGCCGGAAGAGTTTACGGCGCACGTCGATGCCGACCTTCAAAAGGGCGCGGCTGATCTTTTTGCCCTTCTGGAAGGTTTTCCACTTGCCCTGCTCCTCCATACCGGCGCGGATCTTTTTATAAAAGACCTCCAGGAAGGCGGGCACCAGATAAATGTAATCCGGGTGGTATTCCTGCAAATTCTTCAAAACAGCCGCCAAAGACTCGTTGATGGCGAGGGTGGAATGATGATGCAGGGAGACCAGAAGATCCGTCACCGCTTCATAGGAATGGTGATACGGCAAAACGGACAGACCCGTGGTGTAAATGGTGGAAACCTGCAAGCCGTAATAAACCACGCCCACCAGATTGTCCTCCGTGAGCATCACGCCCTTCGCCTTGCCGGTGGTGCCGGAGGTATACAAAAGCAGTTTCAGGGCGTGGGGATCGGAGGATCTCATGTGAGAGGTGTAGACCGCGTAGCCGGAGCGGTACAGCTCCATGCCGCGATCCAAAAGCTTTTTCAGCGAGAGAAACTTGCCCTCGTCCTCTTCCCGGTCAAAGCCGATGAAGTATTGGACGCGGGGCAGCTCCGCCGCCTTTTCCTGAAAGAAGGTCTCAAACTTCTTGGCGTAAAACACCACGTCGGTCTCGGAATGGTTCAGCACGTTGAGAATATCCCCTTCGGGAAGCTGCTTGTCCACCGGCACGAAGACGCCCCGGCTGAGAAGCCCGGTGAGGAAGGTGCGGATCCAATTATAGGAATTGTCGCCGATGCAGGCGATATGCCCCTCATCCACGCCCAGAGAAGCCAAAGCGGAGCCCAGGGCGCGCACTTCGTCATAAAACTGCAGAAAGCTGACGGAGACGATATTTTTTCCTTTGCGATATAAATACGCCGCGCGATCCGGGCAGGCTTCCACCGCCTGATCCAGGATATCCTGGAGCCGGTCTATCCGGGCAACTTCATTCAATACGATGTCGGTTTTCTTCATAGTGTCCTCCTTTATCTCGTTTTCTAAACTATGTTACCAAATATTTTCAACCGTGTCAAGTGGTTTTGTGTTGACAAAAATATACAAATGTGCTATGATGCCCATAAGAAAAAAAGAAGGGGGAAACGCGCGTGTCTGAACGGGAATTGACGGCGTTCCGGGCGCCGGCGTGGCAGGATCTGCCGGATCTGGATCTGTATATGGATCAAGTGATCGGCGTTTTGGAAAAGCACCTCGCCGTCTTCTTCGGCGAAGAGAGGGTCCTTACCTCCACCATGATCAACAACTACGTGAAAAACCGTCTGCTGCCGCCGCCGGTGAATAAGAAGTACGGCAGGCGCCATCTGGCGCGGCTGTATCAGCTTTGCGTATGCAAGAGCTTTATGCAGCTGTCCGACGCCGCGCTTCTCCTGGGCGCTCTGGAGGCGGGCAAGTCGCCGGAGGAAGCCCACAAACGCTTTTGCCGGGCGCTGGACGGCGCGGTAAAGGAGGTCTTTACCGGAGAGAAGGGAAAGAAAGAGCCCGCCGACCCGGTGGAAAAGGCGCTGAACGCCGCTTGCGTCGCGGCGGCGTGCATTTTGCGGGCGGAGATCTGTTTTACACAAGCGCGCCTGACCCCGGCGGCGCCGGAGCCGGAGAAGGAAAAAAAGCCGGAAAAGCCGAAAAAAGAAACGAAAAAGAAGAAAACAGAGAAGAAAAGCAGCTGAGCTGCTTTTCTTTTTTTACAGCTTTTTCAAGGTCGCCATCACCATCCGGGCGGAAAGGGCGGCGGCGCGGGGCTTGAATAGCGCATAGTCCATTTCGTTTTGTCCGGTGAAGGAGTCGGAAATGGCGCGCAGGATCAGAACGGGCGTGCGATTCAAATAAGCCGTATGCGCCACGGCGGCGCCTTCCATTTCGCAGGCGATGGCGGGAAAGAGGGACAGGATCCTTTCCTTCTGCTCTTTCGAGGCGATGAACTGATCCCCGGAGGCGATGGTGCCGGACAAGGCGTGTATCCCCTCCTCCCGGGCGGCTTCTTCCGCCGCCGCCAGGAGCGTCCCGTCCGCGGGGATCATAATGATGCCGGGTCCGGAAAGGTACCCGGGGGGATCCCCCAGAGGCGTGGTGTCCATGTCGTGCTCCACCAATTGCGTGGAAAGCGCCACGTCCAGGATCTCCAATTTTTCCGAAAGGCTGCCCGCCACGCCCACGTTCAGAACGGCGTCCGGCGCGTACAGCAAGATCATAGCCTGGGTATAAGCCGCCGCAGCCACCTTGCCCATACCGGAAAGTCCCAAAACGATCTCTTTATCCCCGTATTTTCCCACGGTGAAGGAGAAGGGTCCCTTCTCTTCCGTACGGGGATCGGTAAGCAGCGCCCGAATGGCGTCCGCCTCCACTTCCATGGCGCAGATGATCGCGATCTTCTTCATACCGTCACTTCCTTTTCAAAAAGCGTTTTTTCAGATCAAGCCGTTTTCCGTGAGAAAGCCGGCGAGCCCTTGCGCCAGCTCCATCTGCTCCGCGGCGGAGGGATGCCCGTGGCTCCGGGTGGCGAGAGCGGCGCAGCCGCTCACCATCAAAAGCGCCAAAAGCGCGTACAAAAGACGTCTTTTCACGGTTATTTTCCTCTTTTTTCTTTTCCCTTGCCCGTCAAAACGACCCGCGCCGTGACGCCCGCGAGGATCCCCGCAAGGATCAGGCAGCCGCCAGCGATGAACCAGGGCATGGCGACGCGGAAGAACGAAGCGGGCGACGCGTCTGAAACGATGACGCCGCCGGAAGTGAGCCGGCGGGGCAGATCCTTCAGATCGGTATTCATAACGCCGTAGTCTTCCACGGTCAGGGTCACGGGGATCTCTTCCCCCGCCTCCCCGGCTTGGATCCGAAACACAAGGGTACAGAGAACGCCGTTTGCCGTGAAGTTCTCTTTGGACAGATAGTTTTCCCAGGACAGGGTATAGGGGCTGGTCTTCTCCGGCTGATGCTTGATCTCCTTGCCCAGGATACCGCCGTCCTTCACGGAAAGAAGCTCCAGCTTTTCCTCGTCATACTTCACCTTCGCCTGGAGGGAAATGATGCCGGGGTTGTCCGCCAGGGTCAGCGGTATCTCCACCTCTTCTCCCACCCTGCCTTCCGCGAAGGCAAGCGTCAGGGAAACGCCGCCGTCCGCCCGGGCAAGAAGCGCCAAAGGGCAGATCAGGCAAAGCGCCAGCAGCAGTGATGCGATCCTTTTCATGGCTGTCCTTCCTTATTCGTAATAGGGCAGTTGTTCGTCGAAGCGTTCTCCTTTGTTTCGGTACCAGGCGATCAGGTGCTTCACCGCCTCCTGCGCCTTGGAGAGCGCCGCACGGTCGGAATTGAACGCCTGATGGGGCTGCACGTACACGTTTGCCGTGCGATCCAGGGCGGCTCTGATGAGCCAGGCCTGGGCTTTTTCGTCCGCGCTTTCCGGCTGACGGCGGTCGTTCAACACCTCCGCCAAGCCCGCTTCCCGGGCGAACACGTCCACGCCGATCCCGAAGAGCTGTCCCTTGTCCCAGGCGGCTTTCAAGCCGCTCTCCGGCGCGATCTCCCCCCGAGTGACGTTGACGAAAACAAGCCCTTTGGGAAATTTCATCAGGTAGTCCTCGGAAAAATAGCCCGCGTTATACAAGCGGCTTTCGGGGTCGGCGGTGTAATTCATGGCGCAGATGACCGCTTCGCTATCCCGGGCGGCTTCCTCGGGGGTGATAAAGCGCACGGCGCCGCCGTATTCCGCTTCCAATTCTTCGGCGCGCACGTCCACGCCCCGCACGTCAAAGCCCATACCGGCACAGAGATCGTAGATCCGCTTGCCGATGCGCCCCACGCCGAACACGGTGACGCGCCGTCCGGTCAATTCCTTGAAGGAAACGCAGGCGTTCCGCTCCATACGGGCGGTGTTGGCTTCGTACTGATTGAAGTTTCCCGCCGCCAGCATCAGCAGCTTGACGGCGGTCTCCGCCACGGCGTTGACGCAGTAGTTCCGCAGAGACGCCACGTTCACCCGGTCCCGCAGGGCTTCAAAATGATCGTAGCCGGCGGAGCGGGTGATGACGCTTTTTTTGCGCCCTTCGATCCAGCTTTCCGGCAAGACGGAGTGGGTCTTGGTAGACAGGATGGGCGGCAGCTCCAGCGCCGGATGATCCTTCCGATAGGTCTGCAGATCCTCGGGAACGATCAGCGCCCGCAGGTCGGCGGGGAGTTCTCCGGCGGCTTTGGCTTTTTCCAATTCCGCCGCCAGGTGGTGCCTTTCTTCCCCAAGCGCTTCAAAAAACATCACGTCGAATTTCATATCTTCCTCCTTAAAGACCCGCTCGGGGACCGGCTCCATTGTATGCTTTTTTTCCTCCTCTGTCAAGGAAAGGGACGGGGGCAAAAGGGGCGCGTTTCCGAAGGCTTTCGCCAACGCCCCCGCAAGATCCGGGGGCAGAGGAGCGGTTACGGTAAGCCCCTCTCCCGTGACGGGATGGGGGAAGGAGAGCCGCAGGGCGTGCAAGCCCTGCCGGTCGATGAGGGGGCAGGCGGTATGGTACAGCGTATCCCCCGCCAAGGGAAAGCCCACGGCGGCAAAATGCGCCCGGAGCTGATGGGTGCGCCCGGTGATGGGAGACGCTAAAAAGAGGTGATACGGCGGGCGGGTCGCCAACAGCCGAAACTCCGTTCGCGCCCGCTCCGACTCCTTTTCCGTGCCGTCCGCCGGGAAACAGTAGCGCACCATATAGCTGTCCGGACGGCGGCGCATACACAGATCGATCACGCCCGCTTCCGGCGGCTCCCGGTCGCTTTCCGTCAAAACCAGATATTCTTTTTTGATGCCGTGGGCGGCGATCAGGTCGAAAAACCTGCCGCTGACCATTTTGTTTTTGGCGGAGATCACCACCCCGGAGGTATCCCGATCCAGCCGTCCGGCGGCGCGGAACACCATGGGGTAGCGGTGATAGAGAATGCGCCCCGCCAGGGTATCGTCCTGGAGTTTTTTGGAGGGATGCACCGCCATGTGGGGCGGCTTGTTCACAGCGATGAGCCACTCGTCCTCGTAGAGGATCTCCAGCGGCCCCGGAGAAAGGGTGACCCGGGGAGACGGCTCCGTATCCTCCAGCGCCAGCTCCACTTTGTCTCCCGCCTGCAGCAGGGCGCGGACGGTGCGCGCTTCCCCGTTGATCCGAATGCCGTCCGGACGGTTTTTCAGAGCGGTCACGGCGGCGCGGGAAAACTTCAGTTGATCGAACAGGACGTGCTTCAGCGTTTTTCCGGCGCTCATTTCATCCACGGTGAAGGTCAATCCGCCGCCACCTCCCCCAAGCGCGCCCGGTACGTGTTATAAAACCCGTCGAAGCTGCCCTCGTCCAGAGCAGTGCGGATGCGCGCCATCAAATCGTTATAAAAATACAGGTTGTGAAGAACGCACAGGCGCATCCCCAGCCTTTCCCCGCTTTTCAGCAAATGCCGGATGTACCCCCGGGAGTAGGAGCGGCAGGCGGGGCAGGCGCAGCCCTCTTCGATGGGGCGCCCGTCCAGGCGGTATTTTTCCGCCAGAAGGCGGATCCTGCCGCCGTAGGTGAACACGTTGCCCCGGTAGGCGTTGCGCCCGGGCAGAACGCAGTCAAAGAGGTCGATGCCCCGCCGGATCCCTTCCAGGATATTCAAAGGGGTGCCCACGCCCATCAGATAGCGCGCCTTATCCCCGGGCATTTCCGGGGTGACGGTATCCAGGATCTCATACATTTCCTCGCTGCTCTCCCCCACGGAGAGCCCGCCCACGGCGTATCCGTCCAGATCCATCCCGGCGATGGTCTTCATGTGCGCGGCGCGCAGGGCGGGATCCGTGCCGCCCTGACAGATGCCGAAGAGCATCTGACCGGGATTGACCGCTTCCCCGCTTTCCAGCAGGCGGGCGTGTTCCGTCCGGCAGCGCTCCAGCCAGCGGGTGGTACGATCCACGCTTTTCCGCAGCGCCCGCTTTTCCGCGGGAAGCGCCACACATTCGTCGAACGCCATTGCCACGTCCGACCCGAGAGCCGCCTGGATGCGCATGCTTTCCTCCGGCCCGAGAAAGACGGTTTTTCCGTCCAGATACGACGTGAAGGTGACCCCTTCCTCCCGCACCCGCTTGCCCTTTGCCAGAGAAAAGACCTGAAAACCGCCGCTGTCCGTAAGGATGGGGGCGTTCCAATGGATGAAGCGGTGCAAGCCCCCCAGGGCGCGCACCACGTCCTCCCCGGGGCGCAGATGCAGGTGATAGGTATTGCACAGGCAGACGGGACAGTTCACCGCCGCCAGATCGTCGGTGCTGACCCCGCCGCGGACGGCGCCTGCCGTCGCCACGTTCATAAACAGAGGCGTTTGCACCGTCCCGTGAGCGGTGATCCACTCGCCCCGGCGCGCAGAGCCACAGGTCTTCAGCAAACGAAACATCCCGTCTCCTCCTTTTTCAAATTTCTTTCATTGTATCACAAAATCGTCCCGGAGAAAAGCAAAAGCGGCGTTTTTTGTAAAAACACCGCCGGAACAAAAAAATTCGTTTCTTGGGCTGACAGCCCACCACAGCGGGCTTTTCCTATGTTACAATCAAAAAAACGAAAGAAAAAAAGGAGAATTTGAATGGATCAACCCTTCCATCCCACACCGGCTCCTCCGGATCCGGGGGAAAAGTTCACCCGCGTCGCCACGCGGATCGTTTTCCCGGCAACGACAGCCCTGTTGCTCCTGATGACCCTGATCTGGTCCACGTACAGTTCCTATTTCCCGAAAAATATGTTCCGCGCCCTCTTCTTGAATCCCTACAGCCCGCATAAGGAGCTGCAGATCCTCGCGGCGCTGCTGCTGTGGGGCGGCACGGGCGTTTCCATCGCCGGCTTCATCCAAAAATTCCGCAAAAAAGCGCCGGCGCCCGGAGAAGAGAAACTGACGGGCGTCAAAGCCTTTGTGAAAGCGGAAAAAGCCGTGACCGCCGGTGCCGTTTTCCTCTGCCTGACCCTGGTTTTTCTCCTCGTCATAACCCCGATCAACAAAATAAGCAAAGGCTCCTCCGGTTCCTCCTCGAGTTCGTCCTCAAGCTCCTCCTCCGGCTCCTCCTCGGGATCCGGCGAGCTCGACGCCTATTCCTACGCCCTCGTTTACATCCGCACGTCCAACGTCAAGATCGAGCATAATTCCTCTTACACCGTCTGCACCGGCACGGTGACGAACACCGGCACGAAGACGCTGCGCTTTTTGAAGATCCGCGGCGCCTTTACGGATCGCAATGGGACCGTGAAGGATACCGACTGGACGTACGCCATCGGCTCGGAAGGCCTTGGCCCCGGCGAATCCACCTCCTTTCGTATGTCCTGCCCGGTGGATCGGGATATACGGGACTGCAAAATCGTGATCATCCAATAACCGCGAAAGCGGATGATATAGATATAAAAATGTAAAAGAGAGGATCCCACTATGAAAAACATCACAAAAATCGCCGCCGTTCTGTTGCTCGTCGCCGGATTGATCGCGCTGGTCTTCGCCGTCCAGACGCTGACTGCCGACACCGGAAGCCTTGAGTCGAACACCACGTACGGCGGGGACGCGTACACCGGCATTCAGAACGCCGCTGCGCAAACCGCGCGCAACGTGAAGAAACTGACCGAGCTGTGCACCAAAGCCTTCGGCGGAATCCTTCTGGCTTTGTCCTTCGCCTTTTTCGGCTTCGGCGTTCGCTTCTTCGCCCTGGACGCCAAAGCCCCTGCCGCCCCGGGAAATACGCCCTTCGCGGCTCCTGCCCCCGCGCCCGCGCCGCAAGCGCCCACCGCACCGCAAGACGTGCAGATCTGAAGCTACAGCAAAAGCCCGGGCGCCGCAAATGCGGCGCCCGGGTGTGTTTTAGGATTCGATTTGCTTTTCAAAGGTGACGGAGAAAAAAGCACGGATTTCGAGAAAAGAAAACCTATTGTTCCGGGTATTGTTTACCAATTCCGATCCTGATAGGGGGTATTCTCCACACCCTCGTCATTCAGGCGTTTTACCATGTGGTCAAGTTTTCCTTGCCACAGTTTCTTGAACCACTTTGTTTCACCAAACCATTTCACCAGCGTGGGGCTGACGGCGTAGTAGGTGCGGATGAATGCCCTGCCGTACCAGGTGGAAGCGAGGGTATCGTCCCGATATCGGCGCAGCGTCCAGACCTGCGGGCAATCATAGGAGCCGTACACGCAGGTCGCAACGTAGCAGCCACCGCCAGTTTTTTGCGTCGGCTCCGGAATAACGTGGCTCTTGTCGATATCGTGCCATTTTT
>CAMPCJ010000022.1 GCA_946645685.1 uncultured Clostridia bacterium
CCGGATCGCAAGCGCGCTTGACGTGGACGTTTCCCACATCAACGTTAAAGCGACTACGGAAGAAAAACTCGGTTTTACCGGCAGGGAAGAAGGCATAGCCGCCCACGCGGTCTGTCTGATGGTCAAAAACGGATAATAAGACAAAAAAAGAAAGCCGTAACGGCTTTCTTTTTTTGTGCTTATGCTCACAGTTCTTCGTGGAAAAGCCCGCGGAAGGTTGCCTGTACGTTTTCCAGGATCTTCTCTTCTTCCGCCAGCTTCTTTCTTTCGCCCTCCACCACGGCGGCGGGCGCTTTCCGGACAAAGCCTTCGTTATCCAGCTTTGCCTTAGTGCGACGAATATCCTCCCGGATCTTGGCTGCTTCGTTTTGCAGGCGAACTTTCTCTTTTTCCAGATCGATCAGTTCTGAAAGGGGAATGAAAAGCTTGGCAAAATCCGTTACGATAGTAAGGCATTCTTCCGGTTGCTGCGGCTGATTGAATAACAATTCCGAAGCGCCTGCGAGACGCATCAGAAAGGGCGCGCAGGAGCGGAAAGCTTCCTGATTTGCCGAATCAACGTACAGAGAGACTTTTTTGGAAGGAGCCACGTTCATTTCATTCCGGCGGAAGCGGATGGCGGAGATCACTTCCAAGACTTTTGCAAGCGTTCCTTCTTCTTTCGGGAAGGAAAGATCGTTTCGATACACCGGCCAGGGGGCGATCATGATGCTCTCGGAAGTGTGCGGGAAAGAAAGGTAGATCTCTTCCGTAATGAAGGGCATAAACGGGTGAAGGAGCTTCATCGTTGACAGGAACACATAGCAGAGCGTGTTCTGCGCCGTGAGGCACGTTTCACTGCCTTTGTCATTCAGACGGGGCTTGACAAGTTCGATATACCAGTCGCAGAACTCATCCCAGATGAAATCATAGAGTTTGGAGAGAGCGATCCCCAGTTCAAAGCGGTCAATGTTCTCGCTTACTTCCCGGCAGGTATCGTTGAAACGGGACAGGATCCATTTGTCTTCCAAAGTAAGCTCGCCGCTCTCTGCGGGATCCTTTACCTCTTCAAGTTCCAGGTTCATCAGGATGAAGCGCGCGGCGTTCCAGATCTTATTGGCAAAGTTCCTGGCGGATTCGATCCGGTCGTCGGAAAAGCGCATATCGTTTCCGGGGGAATTGTTGCTTGCCAGCGCAAAGCGAAGCGCGTCCGCACCGTACTGATCGATGATCAGCAAAGGATCAATGCCGTTGCCCAGGGATTTTGACATCTTTCTGCCTTGTCCGTCACGCACGAGGCCGTGGATCAAAACGTTGGAGAAGGGCTTCTTACCGGTATATTCCAGACCGGAGAAGATCATTCTGGAAACCCAGAAGGTGATGATATCATACCCGGTAACAAGGGTATCGGTGGGATAAAAGCGTTTCAGATCTTCTGTATCTTCCGGCCAGCCCATCGTGGAGAAGGGCCAGAGCGCGGAAGAAAACCAGGTATCCAGCGTATCAGGATCCTGCCGCATCTTTTTGCCGCACTTCGGGCAAACCGCGTCATTCTCTTTGGTTACGACCATTTCGCCGCAGTCGTCGCAGAAGAAAGCGGGTATGCGATGTCCCCACCAGAGCTGCCGTGAAATGCACCAGTCGCGGATGTTGCGCATCCAATGGAAGTAGTTTTTGCTGAAACGATCCGGAATAAAGCGGACGTCGCCGTCTTCCACCGCTTTGATGGCGGGCTTTGCCAATTCTTCCATTTTGACGAACCACTGCAGGGAAACGCGGGGTTCCACCGTGGTGCCGCAGCGGTAGCAGGTGCCGACATTGTGATTGTAGTCCTCCACCCGAAGCAGGAACCCGCCTTTTTCCAAATCACTGACAATGGCTTTGCGAGCCTCATAGCGATCCATCCCGGCGTATTTGGGATAATCGTCGGTAATACGGGCGTCCTCGGTCAAACAGGTGAGGGTGGGAAGGTTATGGCGCCGTCCGACTTCAAAGTCGTTCGGGTCGTGGGCAGGCGTAATTTTTACCACGCCTGTCCCAAAGTCCATTTCCACATATTCGTCGGCGATGACGGGGATCTCGCGACCCACCAAAGGCAAAATGACGGTTTTTCCAACCACGTCTTTATACCGTTCATCATTGGGATTAACGGCGACGGCTGTATCGCCCAGCATCGTTTCCGGGCGGGTCGTCGCCATTTCGATATAGCCGGATCCGTCCTTGAACGGGTAGCGCAGATGCCAGAAATGTCCCGCTTGATCTTCGTATTCCACTTCCGCGTCGGAAATGGACGTCAGGCAATGGGGACACCAGTTGATGATACGCTCGCCCCGATAGATCAGCCCTTTGTTGTACAAACGAACAAATACTTCCTTGACGGCTTTGGAACAGCCCTCGTCCATGGTGAAGCGTTCACGGCTCCAGTCACAGGAAGAGCCCATTTTTTTCAGCTGGGAAACGATGCGGCCGGCGTACTGATCCTTCCATGCCCAAGCGCGCTTCAAGAAGCCCTCTCTGCCGACATCCTCTTTGGAGAGACCTTCTTTTTTCATCGCCTCCACGATCTTCGCCTCCGTTGCGATAGAGGCGTGATCTGTGCCGGGAAGCCAAAGAGTGGCATACCCGCGCATCCTCTTGTAACGCACCAGGATATCCTGCAGGGTATTATCCAGCGCGTGGCCCATGTGAAGTTGACCGGTGATGTTGGGAGGCGGAATGACGATGGAAAACGTGGGCTTTTTCGGATCGTCTGAAGGCTTGAAATATCCCTTTTCACTCCAGGTTTGATAGAGCTTATCCTCAAAGGATTTGGGATCGTAGTTCTTTTCCAGTACTTTAGCCATATTTACCTCTTTGCTTCTTCTGTAATACGCTTGAATGTATCCGAGATCACTCCCCATATTGTAATCTATCTTTGTTGGTTTTGCAAGGCTTTTTCGGAATTATTCTATATCCCGTGGTGAATATGAGGGCGGCTTTCTCCTCATAATAAAAAGAAAAACACGGGAGAATCACAATGCGCTCGGACGAGATCAAACAAATCGTTTCAGAATCTAAGCTGGTGAAGGGAAGTCCCTGGAGAAAAAGAGAGTTTCATGCAAGGCGCAGACGTGTCATTTTTTCTTTACGCCGCAAGCGCTTTTCAAAAGTCGGCGCAAACGAGATCTGGTTTTCCGATAACAAAGATGTTCTCATCGCCACTTTGCTGGGGATCGATCCGACGCGCTTCTATCTTTCGCGGTTTTCCGAGTCAGTGATAAAGGAAATGCTGAGGAGGGAAAGCCCGGAGGGAAGCTTTGAAGAATTCAGCTGTCTGGCGGAAAGCCTTTCTTTTCGGATCACCTTTCACGATGGGGAAGCGGACTGCCTTCTTCCCGCTTTTTTTCTCTTGCTGGCTGAAAAAATCGTTACCGACAGCGCCGCCTCGTATTCATACGACTTTACACTGTTTCATCATCTGCGCGGTGTAAGAACGGATTTTGTGGCGAAAGGCTTTTCGCCACTCGAGCAGATCCTCCGCTTCGATCCGGATGGGATTTATTCCCGTATGGATCGGGAAACCCAGCTTGTGTATCAGGAAAAGATCCGTAACATGGCAAAACGAAAAAGGATCTCCCCCGAGAAAGCCGCAAATCTTCTTCTGGAGCGCGCCAAAAGAGGCAACAGACATATCGGCTATTATTTGCCGAAGGATAAAAACAGCCGATGGTATTATCCTTTGATCTTTCTGCTGTTCCTTGTTCTTTCCTGCGCCTTTTTTTACGTCGGCGGCCCTATTTTGCTGTTTGCGCCGGCAGCGTTGCCTCTCTACTACCTTTCCCGGGGCATAGTCAGGTTTTATTACGGGACCCTATGCCGCCCGAAGAGGCTCTATTCCATGAAAAACGAGCCCATCAGCCCGGCAAACAAAACTTGCGTGGTGATCCCCTGCGTTCTTGCCGCCCCGAAGGACGTGGATAAACTCATCAAAAGGATCCGCCGCTTTGCCGTTAACAACCGGGAAGAAAACGAATCGGTCACCTTCGGTCTGCTTTGTGATTTTACAGAGAGTAAAACCCCGGAAAAAGACGGGGATGAGGAGATCCGCCGTGCTTTATCCCGGGAGATAGAGCGGCTCAATCAAACCTTTCCCGTGTTTTTTGCCATTCTCAGAAAACGGATTTACCACGCTTGTGAAAAGCAGTTTTGCGGGCGTGAAAGAAAACGCGGCGCCATTTTGGATCTTTGTGACTTCCTTTCTACCGGTAATATGCAGGAGGGCGCGGATTATTTCGGCGTTTTCAAAGATGCTTTGGGAGCAAAATACCTGATCACCCTGGACGCCGATACGGAATTATCCATCGGTCAGGCGCGCCGGCTGGTCGCTATCGCGTCCCACCCGTTGAACAGACCGGTTATTTCGGAAAAAAGTGGCAAGCGCTTTGTAGAGAGCGGATTCGGGATCCTTCAACCGAGGATCAATTCGTCACTTCTTTCTCCCATTCAAACACGTTTTGGAAAACTCTATTCCAACGGAAGCGGGGAGATCCCCTACGCAGGAGCTTCATTTGATGATTTGCAAACCTTGTTCGGAGAAGGAAACTTCTGCGGAAAAGGCTTGATCGACGTGGAAGCGTTTCATAAACTGATCCCCGGTGTATTTCCCAAGGAACGTATTCTCAGCCACGATATGCCAGAGGGAGCGATCCTTCGCTGCGGGATCATATCCAATGAAGTGTTTTGCGATTCCAATCCCCAGGACGCGAGATCCTCCATGGAACGATTGCATCGATGGGTTCGCGGGGATACGCAAAACTTGTTTTACCTTCACAAACTGCCTCTCTTCCGGCGATGGATCGCCCTGGAAAACTTCGGCGAAAATCTGGTATTTCTTTCCGAAGTGGCGTTGCTGGTGATCGGCGCGTATCTCGGGACAAGGTTTTCCGTGGCGGCGCTGTTGCTTGTTTTTCTGTTTCACGGGCGGTCGTGTCTGGAAACGGCGCTGTCTTTTATGTTAAGCGGAAATACAGAGCATTTCAGCCGCAGGTTTTCTACGCTGATGCGCAATCTCGTTTTAAACGAGATCTACCGCTTTCTCTTTTCCGTTACGGCGATTTGCGCCGATACCTGGTATCGGACGGACGCCATCCTGCGCGCTTTGTTTCGGATGGTCGTCTCTCACCGCCATTTGTTGCAGTGGAAAGTATACGGCTCCGCTTCGTCGAAGGGAAAAATACGTTTCTATTTGCCGCCATTCCTTCTTTCCTTCGCGGCAAGTCTGATCACCTTGAGAACCCCCTCTGCCGTGGTTTTCCTTCTCACTTTGTTTTATCCGGTCCTATGTGAATTCATGGCGCTTCCTTATCAAAAAAAGCGGGAATGGACGGAGAAAGAAAAGCGTTCCCTTTTGTCTCTGGCGGAAAAAGAGTATGCTTTTTTTCGGCGCATGGTGGGCAAGAATACCCACTTTCTGCCCCCGGACAATTTGCAGGTTCATCCGGTAGAAAAAGTTGCCATGCGTACTTCGCCGACCAACATCGGGATGTACCTTGTGAGTCTCGTTGCGGCAAAAGACCTTTCTTTGATCTCCCCGAAGCATTTCAGACAGGAAATCGATAAAACGCTGGGAACGATTGAATCGCTTGAAAAATACGCAGGCAATCTCTATAACTGGTACGACCTGGAAACGCTTTCCGTATTAGGCAATCGATACGTTTCCACGGTGGATAGCGGTAATTTTCTCGCCTCTTTGATCATTCTTTCTTCTTCTCTCAATGAGTTTTCAAAGGAGGAAGATGCGTACGCCTCTCTGAGAGAACGGGTGGAGCGACTGATTTGCGAAACAGACCTTTCCGTCTTATATGATTTGGAAAGGGGACTGTTTTATATCGGCTTTTCACCGGATGAACGTCAAAAAGGGAGCTGTTATGATCTCCTGATGAGTGAAGCGCGGATCACAAGCTTTCTTGCGATTTCGTTAGGGCGGATCAAAGTGAATCATTGGAAAAGGCTGGGTCGGCCGCTTCTTACAGCCAACGGGAGAGCGGGCGTTGCTTCTTGGAGCGGCACGGCTTTTGAGTATTTTATGCCCCCTTTGTTCTATCCTGTCGTCAAGGACTCTTTGGAAGATGAGAGCCTGGATTACGCCTTGTATTGTCAAAAACGTTACCGGGTCAGATTGCCGGACGGCAAATGTGTTTTCGGGGTCAGCGAAAGCGCCTATCCCGAAACAGACGTTCACGGTACCTATCAGTACCGGGCATTCGGCGTGCCGGATTTATCCCTGAAGGGCGTCGAGAAGGATCGCGTTGTTCTTTCTCCTTATTCTTCTTTTCTGATGCTTGAGAGAAAAGATCCCGCCGTTCTTGACAATCTTTTTCATCTCGCGCACGCCGGGATGGTAGGACCCTTGGGCTTTTATGAAGCGTGCGCTTTTCGATCGCCGGAAAGAAGCGGGAAAAGGATCGTGTACTCTTATATGGCGCATCATAAAGGAATGAGCCTGATGGCGCTGGATAACGCGATCATGGATGACGTTTTGCGAAATCGCTTTTTCGCGTACCCCGGACTGTGGGAAAAGCAGGAGCTTCTTGCGGAACGCTTTCCTTTGGAGAGTCGATCCGTGTCTTTGCCGAAGGAAAAGCGGAAAAAAGACTACGTTCACAAGCAGAGACCTGCCGAGATCATTCCCTGTTCGCAGCGGGGCGAAAAAAGCTTTATTCTCTCCGACGGCGAGACCACGGCGATCCTGGACGACACGGGAGAGGTTTCTGTTCTGACCGGAGAAATAGAATGGGCGAAGGATCTTTCTTTCTCGTTTTGGGACGGGGCGCGTTTTCTGACGGACAAGTCCCCGGGTATTGAATCAAAACTGATCGTGAGTCGAACGAAGGTGGAAAAGGTCTTGGAGGGAGAGGATGTTCACGTTGTCATCGGATTTGAGTTGATCCCGGATGAAAACGCGTTGCTGGTATGCGCTCAATGCTTCGGCAAAAAAACGATCAAGCAGCTCGTTTTGACCATGGATCCGGTCTTATGCAGAGGCAAGGATTATGCGTCGCACCCGGCTTTCTCCAAACTGTCTTTGGAATCCATCCGTGATAAAAACGAATTGAATCTGATTCGTCGTACGGAGCATGAGCCGGTCTGTTTGCACGTGTGTTCGCCTGTTTCCGTCGGATTATTCCGGGCGGGTGAATGGCTTTCAAGTCAGTCGGAGGCTGTGCTTTGGAGAGACGGCACTTCGATCCGGTTTTCCTTTGAAGAGAGCAAAAGCCGCAGGATACCGGTTTTGTTCCGGCTGGATCATAACGCCGGAATAAGCGGCGCCCTTTCCCTTTTGGACGGATCCTATGCACCGGGAAATCAAAGCCGTTTGAAACAGGCGCAGATCGCCGCTCGTTTTGAAGAGATTTGTCGGTACGACGCTTCCGTTCAGAAAACGGAAGAAACACTTTTGACCTCCGTTCGAGAGGATCGGAAAATGATCCTGACGGATACGATCGATCCCCTTCCCAAGGACTTTCCCTGGCGTTTGGGATTATCAGGCGATCATCCGATCGTGACGGTTTTTGTGAAAAGCGAAACGGATCTCGATACAGCGGAAATGTATTGTAAGATCCTGAAAATGTGTTATCTGTGCCAAATCCCGTTTGATCTTGTCATTTGCCTGATGGAGCGCAGCGGATATACGGCGCCGCTTCGTGAAGAGCTTCGCATTCGGATCGACGCCATATCCGGGGCGTTCCTGACCGGTCGATCTCCCGGGATCCACATTCTTTCCGAGTTGGACGAAGCATCCGTTTCAGGGTTGGTACGTATCAGCAAAACGGTCATTTCTTCGCCGCTTGAGCCGGAAAAGCCGGTGCCTGAGACGCAAATACCGATCGTTCATGATCCGGGAAAGGGGTATGGAAAGTACAGTTCCTCTGTAGGTACCCCGGAAATCGGGGCGTTTCAGATCGATCGAAGAAAGTTCGATCCGGATGAGCCCCTCTCCCTAGTCTGTTCCAATCGTACCGTTGGATTTGTTTGTAATCAGAATACCCTGGGTTACACTTGGTCCTTGAATGCCGCGCTGGGCAGGATCTCCGCCTGGGACGGAGAGGGGAAGCGAGGAGAACGGCTTGTTCTTTTCGTGAACGGCAAGGGCGTGGATCTTCTCGCAAATGCCGAGACCGTTCGATTTGAGTTTGGTAAAGCCATTTGGGACGGGAAAGCCGAAAAACTCTCTTACCATATTGAAGCGAGCGTATCCGAGATCACGGGATGTAAGATCATTCGCATGCGTTGGGAAGGCAAGCTCGACCCCGGCGCGTCCTTGTTCTTTATCTGTACGCCTTCGGTCGGCGCGCAGACGTCACAAAGCCTTTTGGTATCGGTCAAAGACGACGCCGCTCTATTTTGCCCGGCGGTTTCCGGAGAGATCGCCCTGAAGGGTTTCCTTCTTTCCGATAAAGGTTTGAAGGGCCTCATGAGAGAAAAAGAAGCGTTGTCCTTTATTTCTCCTCTGGCTGCCGAACAGGTGATCTGCTTCGGCGGATATATGACGGAAGCGGAATTGGATCTGAAGCTCCGATCCCTGAGAGGGAATCTGCTGCCGTTTTTGAGGGAGGAGACGCGAGCCATGAACGCCACTCTGCCGCCGGAAGCGGATCTGAAGGAAGGCTGGTTTGCCTATCAGACCGTCTTTTCCAGGTTCTTTGGCAGAACGGGCCCGTTTCAGTCAAGCGGCGGGTACGGCTTCCGGGATCAATTACAGGATTGTTTGATTTTTCTTTGGTCTGATCCCTCCATTACCCGGCGGCACATTCTCCGATGCGCCGCGCATCAGTTCATGGAAGGGGACGTTCAGCACTGGTGGCATCCCTTTGTCAATACTCAATCGGGCGGTGATCCGGGAGTCAGGACGAAATGTTCGGATGATTATCTTTGGCTTCTCTACGTTACGGCTAAATATCTAAACGCAACGAACGATACGGCGATCCTCGACCTTCCCGTTCCGTTTTTGAGTGATCCCGATCATCGCGCGGGAAAAGCAAGCACCTATTTTACTCCCTCTGCAGCGGAGAGCGGGCCATTGGCTCTCCACCTGGAAAAATGCGTGGATCTTTTGATCGGTCGTGGCTGCGGCGGACACGGGCTTGCCCGTATGGGGGACGGAGACTGGAATGACGGAATGGATCTGGTGGGCGGTGAAAGCGTGTGGCTCAGCGAGTTTGCCTTGATCTGCTTACACGGGATCCTGCCCTATTTATCTCCGGCGATCCGGGAAAAGGCAAAGCCGTTTTCGGATGAACTTCTCAGCGGCATCAAAAACAGCTTCAACGGCTCGTGGTTTGCCAGAGCCTACCGAGACGACGGGACTGCTTTGGGAAGCGATCTGAGCTTGGACGGCGAATGCGCCATAGACCTCCTTCCTCAAGCGTTCGCGGCTCTATTATATTGTGATACCGGGGCAGCGTCTTCCCCGGACGCGAAGGATATTCGAAAAGCGCTGAAGAGCGCGTATGAAATATTGGTTAAAGAGCGGGAAAGACTGGTTTTGCTATTTACCAAACCGTTTTCCAAAACGGATCCTTCGCCCGGGTATATTCAACGATATGTCGCCGGTGTGCGGGAGAACGGCGGCCAGTATACCCATGGGGCGGTGTGGCTGATGATGGCGCTTCTGCGTTTCGGAAGAAAGACCGAAGATACGGAATTGATCGAGATGGCAGAACGCATGGAAAAAATTCTGGATCCCTTTCAATATCAAAATGCCGCTTTGTGGGAAAAGTATCGTCGGGAGCCTTACGTCCTTTGCGGTGACGTTTATGCCGCCAAAGGCTTTGCGGGGCACGGCGGATGGAGCTGGTATACCGGCGCAGCCGGATGGTATTGGCAATACCTTCGCGAAAAGAAAGATAAGCAAGCATAAAAAGCGGGCGCTCGAATCATCGAGCGCCCGACCCGTTTATTTGATCTTCCGAAGCATTTTTAAGAAGAGATTGACGGTTTCACAGTTGACTTGCCTCTCGCCTTCTTTTGTCAGTCGATAGGGAAGCGCAAGCGTTACGACTTTGGCGCCGGAGTCGGCGCATGCCTGGGATTTGGTTACGGCGAACTCTGAAAGATATGGGACAAAGCCTGCTTTTTCGGCGGATTCTATAAGAGCCGGATCAGAAAAATGTTTGCCGTTCCGGATGAGGACAAGAGGTTTGTCTTCCTTGCTTTCCACAGCTCCTAAGAAAATCATTCTTTTTGTCCCGTTCCTCATGGCAAAGTTATACTCCGTGGGCGCATTGCTGTAGCCCTGAGATGCGAACAAGCAGGAATGATCCGTCTCCGCAAGCTTCTTCAAACAATACAATAATACGTATCGGGTCAGATCTCTGCCATGCAAAACGCCGTCTTTTTCGGAAATTTCCGTTTTCTCTTTGAAGACGGATCCGATCTTGTACTCTTTTTTTTGAATGTAATATAAAGCGCCCGCTTCATCCTTACGACGCACCGACACCGTTTTGCCCTCCGGATCAATGGCGGTAAATTGCGTTCCGCGGTCTTCCGGTGTGGCTAAGGTAGATATCAGGATGCTTTTTTTCGGATATTTCTGTAAAAGAAGGTACCCGGGAACGTCCATCATAGCGGTGAACAGAAGATCGTTTTTCTTTCCCGGGACGTAAAGACAGCCAAGATCATCCGTCTTTGGCAGAATACCCTCCGATGCAAATTCCTCCTGAAGGCGATTTGATAGACCTGTTTCCGCGCCCGTCACGTTCATCAGCCGGAGATGGTCGCTGATCCAATGATAAACTTCAGTCATCTTTATTTCCTTTCTCACGATCCTTTTTCGTAAGATGCGCGTGCATGCATATCAGCGAGCGCTCCATCGAATCGATGTCTTCCAGCGTTACAACGGAGAGAGGACCGTGAATAAAGAGCGCCGGGGTGGAAAGCGAAAGCGTTTTGTGCCCGATCCCGACCTTCTGAAATACGGACGCGTTTGTCCCGCCCGCGTTGCGGCCTTTTGTTTGCACGGGGATCCCGTTTTCAAGCAGCAGGTCATACATTTCCCGGATAAAAGCGTTGTCATAGGTGGTGGCTCTGTCAATAAAGGACATAACGCCCCCCTTATGTGTGGCACAGACCTGATCCTCCGGATCAGTTCCGGGAAGGTTGGCGGCGGAAGTGGTATCGATGGCGATCCCGTAACGGAAAGGGATCTCCTCCGCAACGGCGGCGGCGCCGCGATCGCCGGTCTCTTCCTGCACCGAAAAGGAGAATACGGCGTTTGTCAGCGAACTGTTTTGGATCATACGGATCAGCAAATAGCAGCCGAGTCTGTCATCCATGTTGCGGGAAGCGACGGCATTGTCCTCCGCGCCGATAAAATGACAGGATGTATCAAATACGGCAAAATCGCCGATCTCAACGAGCTTTTCTGCTTCTTCCTTGGAATCCGCTCCGATGTAAATGCGCAAGTCTTCGTAAGAAACGTCCTTTTGGCGATCCTTCAGCAAGTGCTTCGGGGTCGCGCCGATCACACCTTGCATTTGTTTCTTTCCGATCAACACGCGTTTTCCCGGCAGCATTCCCGGCGTGACGGAACCAATTTGATAAAACCTCAGCGTTCCGTCCTCCCTAATACCGGTGATCATAAATCCGACTTCGTCCATATGTGCGTCGAACAACACGCCGGCATTCTTGCCTTTGATTGCGATCAGATTGCCCATGGGATCCATATAGAGATCATCCACGTATGGCTCGATCTGTTTTCGAATGAAGTCTCTGACATCATCTTCAAATCCGGACGGGCCGGGAATATCACAAAGCTTTTTTAAAAGCGGAAAATCAAACGCGGACATAAGACACCTTCTTTCCCTCGGAGATATCGCTCTCGTTCGCCACGGCTTCGAGGATCATTGCCGCGCTTTCAATATCCGAAACACATACGATCTCAGAAGAAGTGTGCATATTCAGAATAGGGATGGAAAGGACGGCGGTCGGGATCCCGCCGTGCCGGATCTGCACATATTTGGAATTGGTGCCGGTCCCGCCCGGCTCTGCAAGGATCTGACAGGGCAGCTTGTTTTTTTCGGCAATGGCGATGATCCGCTTTTCAAAGGTCACGTTTTCCCGCTCGGTGATGGAGACGGAGGGACCTGCGTCCATTTTCAACGTGTGCGTCGGGTCGAGCCCTTCTGCCTTTGCAAAGCCGGCGTCCACAACGACGGCAAGGTCGAAGGCGCTGTCGTTGGTAAATGTTTTTGCACCCTTTCCGGTCGTTTCCTCTTCTACGGAAAACAGAAACGTAACGTCGTGATAGGGCTCTTTTAATTCGGAATACGCTTCCAGAAGCGCCAGAACACTCACTTTGTTATCCAATCCGCGGGACAAAACGCGCTTGTTTTCCATCCGGCAGACGGGGCTGTCAAAGTGAATGACGTCGCCGAGCCCGACCCACTTTTCCGCCTCTTTTCGGTCTTTGAAACCGCAAGTGACATATACGGGTGTGCTTTCGCCGTCTTTTGATTTGATCCTTGCCAGGTGCGGCGGTTTAGAGCCAATCACAGCGGGGAAGGGGATCCTTCCGAAAACTGTGACGGAGGTACCGGGGAGAATATCCTTCTGTATGCCGCCTATGGTTTGACAAGACAGAAAGCCGTCTTCGGTGATCTCAGCCACCGTCAATCCGATCTCATCCATATGAGCTTCCAAAAGGATATGCCGTTTATTCTTTCCGTTTCCTTTGAGCGTTAAATACAGATTGCCGAAGCCATCCTTTTGAAACGGGAAAGACGTTTCATTCACGAAAAAGTCCGCCAAGTCCTTCTCCCGTCCGGAAACGCAGGCGTGCTCCTGCATGGCGGACAGAAGGGAAAACCTCTCTTTTGCATTCAAAGCTCCATCACCATCCTTTTAAACGCTTTTCCTCGTTCTTCGAAATTCTTGAATTGGTCAAAGCTTGCGCTGGCGGGAGTCAGAATGACCGTGTCTCCCTTTTCCGCGAGCTTATGTGCCATTTTCACACATCCTTCCAGGGATTCGCAATGGATGATCTCGGGCTTGCCGATCTCATACAGAGGAGCGTTGACCACCGCGCTGTCGATCTTATCCGCCGTTGCGCCGCAGAGAAGAAGAAGCTTTACGTGTTCACAGATCACGCTGCCGAGGGCTTCGTAATGAAGCTTTTTGTCGTACCCGCCGGCAATCATGATGACAGGCTCGGAAAAGGCGTTCAGCGCGGCGGTGGTGCGGGACGGAGAGGAGTCTATGGAGCTGTTGAAGTACTTGACGCCATCCAACTCCCGAACGAGTTCAATGCGGTGTTCAACACCGGTAAATGTCTCGGCGGTTTGCCTGATGGCGGATTTCGGAACGTCCTCCAGAACGGCTGCGATCGCCGCCATAAAGTTCTGAACGTTATGGATCCCGGGGATGCGGATCAAAGACGTGTCGAGGATCGCTTCGCCTCCTGAGCCTGCATAGATCATTCCTTCGCTGCAATATACGGATCCCTCTCCGGGCAGGGAAGTCGATTGATCGGAGAAATACCTGGTCGTTCCATTGCCTTGCATGGATCTTGTATATTCGTTATCAAAATTCAGAACGGTAAGGCTGTCTTTTCCCTGATTGAGCAGGATGTTGGATTTTGCGTTTAGGTATTCCCGGAAGCTCTTGTGCCAATCCAGGTGATTTTCAGCTAAATTGGTAATGACGGCAACGTCCGGAGAAAAGCGGCAATTCATCAATTGAAAACTGGAAAGCTCCATGACGGCGCACACGTTCTCTCCTTCGCATTCACCGAGCTTCGGAAGCATGGACGCTCCGATATTGCCGCCCAGAAGGACTCTCTTTCCTCCCGCTTCCAGCATACGCGCGATCAGCGTTGTGGTGGTTGTCTTTCCGTCCGAACCTGTCACGCCGTACGTTTTGGCGGAACAGAATTCCATAAACAGTTCTGTTTCGCAGGTGATACGGGCGCCCTTTTTCTCGGCGATGATGAATTCGTCTTTGTCCGGGCGGATCCCGGGAGAACGGATGATGACGTCCTCGTTCAAGTCGTCAAGATAGGTTTCACCCAAAAACAGATCGCCGCCTCCCCGACGCGCTTCCAGCGCCTCGGCGGATTCGGGCGAAAGGCGGAGATCACGCACGGTGACTCTTTTTGCTCCGGCGTTCCTCAGGAAAGGGACAAGGGGGAGATTGGATACGCCTGCCCCGATCAAGGCGAAGGATTTTCCCGAGGCATACGCTTTGAATTGTTCAAGATCCGTCAATCTCTTCACGCTCCTTTGCGACGAATGCGATCAATGTAATTATATTACAAACAAAATTATAATTCAATAATTTTTTTTCGTACGAAACTGTTTGACAAAAGAGCGTGCATAGGGTATAATAATACACGGTTATGACCAGGCGGGGCGATCGCGCCTTGGAATCGAAAGAACCAAGGTGAGGAAAGTCCGGGCTTCGTATGGCAAGGATAACGGATAACGTCCGCCGAAGGTGACTTCCGGGAAAGTGCAACAGAGATATACCGCCGGCTTTTGCCGGTAAGGGTGGAAAGGCGAGGTAAGAGCTCACCGGACTCTGTGGTAACATGGAGCCCCTGTAAACCCTATCCGAAGCAACACCGCTGTGAAACAGACCTTCGGGTCAATGTCGGCCAGGCAGTTTCCATGGTGGCTTGAGGCAGAGAGCGATCCCTGTCCCAGATAGATGATCGCCGGTGCGAAAGCATCACAGAACCCGGCTTACAAGCTTGGTCATACACCACGTCCAACGTAAAGGAGGTCCGTTATGTCCGCGTTCGACAACAAATTCGGCTTTGATAAGGGAAAGACCATCACTTACAGAGTTGCTATGGACGAGGAAGATCAGATCAAAAAAACGCTTTCCACCGTTTATGAATCTCTGATCGAAAAGGGCTATGACCCCCTCAATCAACTGGTTGGTTATTTACTGACGGAGGATCCTACGTACATCACCAATCATAAAAACGCGCGCACGCTTATAGCGAAGATCGATCGTGATGAGCTTTTGAGGCATTTGCTCAAAAGCTACTTGAACATTTAGAGGTGAACGGCTATGGCTAAAGCAAAGACCATTACGGAGTTTTCCACATATTGCGGGAAGCCCCTGGTGAAAAACGGTAATATCATTTGTTACGGAAATCCCGGCAGAAAAGCCATCCTGGTGCTGACGGTACTGACCACAAAAGATTTTCACGGGACCGAGATCCCGGATATGATCTTTGTTCAAGTGCAGGACACAAAATCCGGCGAGGTTTTGAAACAGTCCGAGAAGTACGGTTTGTATGAGGCGCTTGATTTCGGCAAGGTCTGGCTTGAAAAAGAACTGAAGAAATAAATTTGTCGGGTGCAAAATCATTTTGAATGGCTTTGCACCCTTGCTTTTGAATGAGTAAAATATGATGATACATCATTTTTCCGAAGGGGATGTTCTCCAGTTAAAAAAGCCGCATCCATGCGGATCAAAACAGTTTTTGGTGCTGTATGCCGCCAGCGACGTTAAGATCCGCTGCTTAGGATGCAAAAGAGAGCTGATGCTCCCTCGCGTCAAGATAGAAAAAATGATCGTATCGATCCACACGAAGCATGAATGAACGATTGAAAGAAGCGCATCTGAGATGCGCAAAATTGGAACAGGAGATGTCTTCTCCGAAGGCGTTGTCGGATCCGTCCGTTCTTTCCGGCATTATGAAGGAATACAGTTCCGTCGCGCCTTTGAACAGGCTGTACCAGGCGTGGGAAAAGGCGGAGAAAAAACAACGGGACGCTCTTGACATCCTGAATGACGGAGCGGACGAGGAACTTGCGAGTATGGCTCGGGACGAGATCGATGAAGCAAATGTCGAGCTTTTGAAATTGGAAAATGAATTGAAGATCCTGCTGCTTCCGAAAGATCCCAACGACGGAAAGAACGTGATCGTGGAGATCCGCGCCGGTATCGGCGGGGAAGAGGCGGCGCTATTCTGCGGGGATCTTTACAGGATGTACAGTATGTTTGCGCAGAGCCGCGGTTTTTCCTGCGAGATCCTCTCTTGCAACGAAACCGAACTTGGCGGATATAAGGAGATCTCTTTCTCTATGGAAGGGAGCCTTGTGTGGCAAACGATGAAGTACGAGAGCGGTGTTCACAGAGTTCAGCGTATTCCGAAGACGGAAACCCAGGGACGGATCCAAACCTCATCTTGTTCCGTCGTTGTTCTTCCGGAGGCGGATGAGATCGACGTGACCATTGATCCCCAGGATCTTCTGATCGATACGCACCGCGCCAGCGGCGCCGGCGGGCAGCACATCAATAAAACGGATTCTGCGATCCGTATTCTGCATAAACCGACCGGAATCGTGGTGGAGTGTCAGGACGAACGGAGCCAGTTGAAAAATAAGGATAAAGCAATGAAAGTCCTTCGGTCCAAGATCCTTGAATTGGAAACGGCGAAGAAAAATGAATCCATTTCCTCCGCCCGGCGCAGTGTGATCGGAACCGGCGACCGGAGCGAAAAAATCCGCACCTATAATTATCCTCAGAACAGATTGAGCGATCATCGCATCTCTCTGACGCTTCATAACCTGGATGAGATCATGAACGGTAAGTTGGACGTTCTCGTTGACGCGCTTCGCCAAGCTGAACAGGAAAAATTGCTGGAGGGCGGGGAAGCCGTATGAAAACAAAGATCATTCAAGTCGATCCCGCCTCTTTTGAGGAAGAGGTGCTGGCGGAGCCCGCAGAGCTGATCCGGAACGGCAAACTTGTGGCTTTTCCCACGGAGACGGTTTACGGCCTCGGCGCAAACGCTTTGGACCCCTCTGCTTGCGATCGCATTTTTGACGCGAAAGGCAGGCCTCACGACAATCCGCTCATCGTACACGTCTATCGCCCTGACGATTGCCGAGATTTTGCGTATTGCGAGGAGTATCCGGTTTTTGAAAAGATCGCTTCACGCTTTATGCCGGGTCCCATTACCGTGATTATGCGAAAGAAAAGCCTGATCCCCGATACGGTGACGGTTGGTCTTGATACCGTTGCGCTTCGCTGCCCCGTTCATCCCGTCGCGCGGGCTTTGATCCGCCTTTCCGGCGTCCCTATCGCGGCGCCGTCCGCAAACCGATCCGGCAGACCCAGTCCCACTTCGGCTCAACACGTTTGGGAAGATATGAACGGTCGGATCCCTTGCATTATAGACGGCGGGAATTGCAGCGTTGGCGTCGAATCGACGGTGGTTGCGCTGAAGGAGGACGGGATCCATTTACTTCGCCCGGGCGCGGTAACACCTGAAATGCTGGAGGAGCTGGGTGAAAGAGTTATTCTTTCAAAGGCTGTTTTGTCCGCCGTAACGCCGGATCAAAAGGTTGAATCTCCCGGGATGAAATACAGGCATTATGCACCAAAAGCGCCCTGCACAATGGTTGAAGGAACGGACGAGGACGTTTTGTCTTTTTTTGCGAAAAAAAAGAAGGAAGGCTGCGGCATTCTTTGCTTTGAAGAGGATCTGGCTTCTATCGGGAAGAGCGATTTTGTCTTGACCTTTGGGAAAAAGAATGACAAGGAAGGACAGGCATACGCTTTATTTGACGCGCTTCGCCGCTTTGACAGGTTGGAATTGCCGCATATCTATGCGCGTAAAACGGATGAAACTTCCATCGGACTGGCTGTGACGAACAGGCTCCTTCGGGCTTGTGCGTTCGACGTGATAAGGGTTTGAGGTGATTATGAAGATCATTGGCGTTTGCGGGGGAAGCGGTTCCGGAAAGAGTTCCGTTGCTTCTTGCCTCGCCTCTTTCGGCGGTTTGGCGCTTGACACCGACGAGATTTATCATGAATTGATCGCAGCCCCCTCGCCTTGTGTCAATGCTCTTGCGGAAGCGTTTGGCGATGAAATACTGAAAGATGGCGCGATCCATCGGCCGACCTTGCGGCGGATCGTGTTTGCCGACGAGAATAAACGATTGCTGCTCAATTCCATCAGTCACCGCTTTGTAACGCAAGAAGTGGACAGGCGCATCAAAAAAGCGATGATTGATTCTGTTCCCTTTGTGGTGATCGACGCGCCGCTTCTATTGGAGGCGGGAATGGATGAATGCTGCGATTTGGTCGCAGCCGTTGTGGCGGATCGGAAAAAGCGCATCGAACGGATCGTTAAACGGGACGGCATTTCCCCGGAAGAGGCGCAGGAAAGGATCGACCGTCAGATTTCCGATGAAGAGTTGATACCGAGATGTGACGCGGTGATTCACAATGAATCGGATATGGAAAGTCTTGAAAAACAATGCAGGGATTTGCTGGTAAAAATGAATCTTTGCGTAAAAGATAAGGAGTGAACGTTATGGCTGAAAACAAGAAAACTGAAAAACTAACCTATTCGTCCGTTAACGCGGCAAAGGTCGGAAGCGCGGGCAAGGAAGCCGCCACCGTTACATTTGCGGAGGGGTATAAGGCTTTTTTGGACGAGTGTAAGATCGAGCGGGAAGCCGTTCGATACGCGATTCGCGCCGCTGAGAAAAAAGGGTATAAACCCTTTCAGTACGGGAAAAAATACAAGGCGGGCGATAAAGTTTATTTGGATAACCGCGGTAAATCCGTTATCCTTGCCAACATCGGTACCGCATCTTTTGAAGAAGGATTCGGTATTGTTGCGGCGCACATCGATTCTCCCCGGATCGACTTAAAGCCGAATCCTTTGTGCGAGAAGGACGAGATCGCCTATTTCAAGACGCATTATTACGGCGGGATCAAAAAGTATCAGTGGCCCACCATTCCTTTGGCTTTGCACGGCAGGGTCGTTTTGGCGAACGGAGAAACCGTGGATCTTGCTTTGGGCGAGAAGGAAGAGGATCCGATCTTTTATATCACCGATCTGCTTCCGCATCTGGCACAGGAGCAGATGGCGAAAAAAGCCGGCGAATTCATCAGCGCCGAAAACGGGCTCAATGTTTTGGTCGGCGCTACGCCGACGAAAGGTAAGGACGACAAGGATCCCGTGAAGCTGTTTGTTTTGAAATACTTACATGAAAACTTCGGGATGGTGGAAGAGGACTTTCTTTCCGCGGAGCTTACCCTTGTTCCCGCCATGAAGGCGAGGGACGTTGGATTTGACCGCGCCCTGATCGCTTCTTACGGACACGATGATCGCGTATGCGCCTATCCGGGACTGATGGCTGTCTTGGATGCGAAAAAGCCGAAATATACCGCTGTTTGCGTTCTGACGGACAAGGAAGAGATCGGCAGTACCGGCAACACCGGTTTAAATACAAATTATTTGTATGATTTCTTGAGCGAGCTTTGCGGCGAAAAGAACGTTCGCCTTGCCATGCGC
>CAMPCJ010000023.1 GCA_946645685.1 uncultured Clostridia bacterium
TGCTCGGGTACCGTCGGCGCTCAGCCGGTCGGTGTCGGGCTTTTTTTGGAGAAGAAGATGTTATTAGGAAAACACCTCAACAAGTATTATTTGAAATACTGGTACTTCTACCTCGTCGGCGTTCTGTCGCTGGTGATGGTAGATTACGTGCAGTTGTTTCAACCGGTGTTTCTCGGACAAATGGTGGATCATCTATCCGAGGGGCAAATGGACTTTGCGTTTATCGGCGAGATCTGTTTAAGGCTGATCGGCATCGCCGGCGTGATGTTCCTGGGCAGAATGCTGTGGCGTTTTACGTTGTTTAATGCATCTCAGCGGATCGAAGCGTCTCTCCGGCGGGATATGTTCAAAAAAAGCGAGCGTCTGAGCCAGTTTTATTTTTATAACACCAAAGTCGGCTCCATTATGTCCTGGTTTACCACAGATCTGGAAACGATCGAGGAATACACCGGCTTCGGTACCGTTCAGCTGGTGGACGCCTTGTTTTTGGGGATCTTGGTCATTGTTCGGATGTTTGCCTTGGACTGGGTGATGACCTTGATCGCCCTTGTTCCCATGATGCTCATTGTGGTATGGGGCGCCCTGGTGGAAAAGTTTATGGCGGCGCGTTGGGAAGATCGTCAGGAGAAGTATGACCGTCTCTATGATTTTGCCCAGGAGAATTTTACCGGGATCAGCGTGATCAAAGCCTTTGTGAAGGAGACCAGCGAACTACACGCTTTTGCGAAGGTTGCCAAAAAGAATAGGGATGCCAATATTGCTTTCGCCCGCGTCCACATCGTTTTCGATACGTTGATCGAAGTGATCATTGCCATCATTCTCTCTCTGATCATGGGGCTCGGATCCTGGTTTGTATTTTGTGCCGTGAAAGGCACTCCCGTTGTTATTTTCGGTCATATGGTGGCGCTTTCCGCCGGGGAACTGATAACGTTTATCGGCTTTTTCGATACACTGATCTGGCCGATGATCGCTCTGGGATCTCTTGTGAGTATGCTGGGGAGAGCAAAAGCGTCCTTAAAACGAGTCAGTGCGTTTTTGGACGCTCCGGAGGACATTCAAAACCCCCAGTCTGCCATCGCTCTCGATCAGGTGAAGGGCGCCATTGAATTCAAGGATCTTACGTTTGCTTACCCCTCATCTCCCGAAGTGCCTGTCTTGAAAAACGTTTCCTTACGGATCGAGCCCGGTGAGCTGATCGGCGTTGTCGGCCGCGTAGGCTGCGGTAAAACCACCCTTTTAACGCTTTTGCTTCGCCTGTATAACGTGGAAAGGGGAAGCGTTTTTGTGGATGGCGTGGACATTATGGACGCGGATATTGACTCCCTGCGCCGTGCCGTTGCGTTTGTGCCCCAGGACAACTTTCTCTTTTCCGCTTCGGTGCGGGAAAACATTTCCTTCGGAAAAGAAGGCGCGACGGATGATGACGTGCGGGCGGCTGCAGCCTTTGCGGACGTGGCGGATAATATCGAGCAGTTTTCCGACGGGTACGATACGGTGACCGGAGAAAGGGGCGTGACGCTGTCGGGCGGTCAAAAGCAGCGCATTTCTCTGGCGCGCGCTTATCTGAAGGACGCCCCCATTCTGGTGCTGGACGACTCCGTTTCCGCCGTGGACGTGAAGACGGAAGAGACGATTTTGAAAAACATCCGGGAAAAGAGAGCGGGGAAGACGACCGTCATCATTGCCTCCCGTATTTCCTCCGTTTCCCACGCGGATAAGATCCTTGTGATGAATGAAGGGCGCCCGGAGGCGTTTGATACCCCCGCGCGTTTACAGGAGATCTCGCCTACGTATCAGAAAATGGTATACCTGCAGGAGCTGGAAAAAGAAGTGAAAGGAGGGCGCTGAACATGGATGACTATATGGATGAATTTGATGAAAAAGAACGGTTAAAAGGCGACCGGAAGATCCCGGCAGCTGAGTTCTGGCGCCGGATCTTTCACTACCTCAAGCCGGAAACGGGACGTTTTGTTTTAGCTGCCGTTTTACTTGTCACCAACGTGGGGCTTGATATCGTTTTGCCCATTATCACCGGTAAAATGACGGATCACCTTACGTCGGAAGCCCTGAGCATGAAAGTCTTGATCACCCTGACGATCGTCTATTTTTGCATCTGCCTGATCAATAATCTGTTTTTATACGCGGAATCCATGCTTTTGCAAAAAGCGGGACAACGGATCATTTACGATCTGCGCATGGACGTTTTCGAGCATATCGAGGAAATGAGCCGCAGTCAGTTTGCGGAAATGCCCGTCGGCTCCCTGGTGACCCGGGTGACCTCTTACACGCAGTCCATGAGCGATCTGTTTACCAATGTCATTGTCAACGTGATCAAGAACTTTCTGATGGTTTTCGGCGTTTACGCGATTATGTTCTTCATCAACGTTCAGCTTGCGTCGATCCTCATTCTGCCTGTGACAATCGTCTTTATTTCTTCCATGATCTTCTCCCGGTATGTGGGCGGCGCTTTCCGCAAGGAACGGAAGAAGCTTTCCGAGTTGAATACCTACCTGAATGAAACGCTTTC
The DNA here is from genome assembly GCA_946645685.1 of uncultured Clostridia bacterium. Lineage (GTDB taxonomy): Bacteria > Bacillota > Clostridia > Oscillospirales > SIG627 > RGIG5579. Next base: position 2,528 of record CAMPCJ010000023.1, read on the forward strand.
GGGAATGCGCGTGGTGCAGATCTTCAATCGTCAGAAGAAAAAGCTGGATGAATTTGATGAAAAAAACAATTCCTATCGCGCCTCACGCTTCAACGTGATCAAAGGATTCGGGATCTACCGTCCCTTTGTCACATTCACCTTTGTTTGTACCATGGCGCTGATTTTCTGGTTCGGCTCGAAATTGGAACTGGGACCCGGGTCCGTAGTGGCGTTTTATTTGTTCGCCGGGCGTTTCTTTCGCCCCGTGGAGGAGCTTGCCGACCAGCTCAATAATATCCAGCGCGCCAAAAGCGCCTCGGAACGTTTATTCAATTTGATGGACGTTCAGCCGGAGGTGCGGGATCTTCCCGACGCCGAGGAGCTGGGCGAGGTGAAAGGGCGAATCGAATTTCAAAACGTATGGTTTGCCTATGAAGGGGAAAAATGGATCCTCAAAGACGTTTCCTTTGTCATTGAGCCGGGGCAAACGTGCGCCTTCGTGGGCGCTACCGGAGCCGGGAAAACGACGATCCTTGGCTTGATCGTTCGGAACTATGAGATCCAAAAAGGCAGGATCTTGCTGGACGGCAGGGACATCGCGCATATCAAGATCAAATCGCTGAGAAGAGCCGTAGGACAGATGCTGCAGGACGTTTTTCTCTTCTCCGGTACGGTAAAAACGAACCTGACACTCCACGACGACTCTATTCCCGAAGAAGAGATCCTTGCCGCCTGCCGCTATGTGAACGCGGACGGCTTCATTGAGAAAATGCCGAAAAAGTACGATGAGCCTATCATTGAGCGGGGTGAAAACCTCTCTCAAGGGCAGCGGCAGCTTCTGTCTTTTGCCAGGACAGTGCTTCATAAACCGCAGATCCTGATCCTGGATGAAGCGACGGCAAATATCGATACGGAAACGGAATCCGTCATTCAGGCGACCTTGGAAAAAATGCGATCCATCGGAACTATGCTTGTTGTGGCGCATCGTCTTTCCACCATCCAGCACGCCGATCAGATCATTGTGCTCCAGGATGGGAAAATCATTGAGAGGGGCACGCATCAAGAGCTTTTGTCCCACCACGATTACTATTGGAAACTCTATCAACTGCAATTTGAAAACGCATAAAATAAGCGGCGGATCGTCAAAAGATGATCCGCCGCTTGTTGATCGGTTTATTCGCCGATGAATCCCGCGTTTGCGTTTAGATTATAGATGCCGTATAAGCCTTCCGGCATAGCGGAAAGGGAGGTCGCATCCAGTTCTGCCCAGGGAAAGAAGCCTTCCGCCATTTGATTGGCGGGCGTTCCCGGCAGATAAATGAAGAAGAGTCCGGCATCCTGAAAGCCGTAAGGTTCCGCGGTAACGTAACGGGTACCGTTTTCGATCCACTCGGTTCCCGCTTCCTGATCAGATTTGATGGAGAGCAGGGTCGTGGTGAATACGGTTTCTCCTCTGGCTTCCGGCTCGGTAAAGGCGCCTTTGAAAGCGCAAATATAGGTGGTGCCGCCGGGATAAGCCGCGTCAGTCTCGTTTTCGGCGCTCTGACGGTATTCACCGGTAAATGACCCGTCGGGTGCCAGTGCGATGGTCGTCTTCCACTCCTCTAAGCCGTCCGTGAAGGCAAAGATGCGGGGCAGCTTGCTCCAAAATGAGTTGTCGTTTTTACTTTCGATTTGCGTCTCAGCGGGAACCGGCATCGAATCGAGCCCGCTGCCTTTCGGAGCCGCTTCGTCTGTCTTTTTCGGATCCGATCCGGCGGAGCAGGCGCAAAGCAGGACTAAAAGCAAAGCACCCGCCGCCAAAAAGGCAAGAATTCTTCTTATGGTACGAATCATATTTTTGTCAACTCCCTTCCTGGTGATATTTTACTATAAAGCCCATCGCAAATCAAGGGGAGAAAAGGCGTAAGTTTCCGTTGCCAAAAAAGGATTTTTATGATACGATAAACGCAGGAAAGGAGGGATCTTTATGAAGATCAGGCTGGAAACGCTGCCCGCTTGTGTTGCGCGCTTTTTATCCTATAAGCTGTCTATTCAGGGCGGCAGCGAAAAGACTGTCTACGAATACAGCCTGGATCTGAAGGGGTTTCTCCAATTTGTTTTTCGGCGCCGTTTGGGACTTAAAGATGATGAAACGGCGGATCTTTCCAGCCTGACAGACGCGGACATTGCTTCCGTGAAGCCCCAGGAGATCTATGAATACCTGCTTTACCTTGCCCAGGAGCGGGGGAATAAGCCGGCTGCCAGAGCGCGGAAGCTTTCCGCGATCAAGCGGTTTTACGCGTTTTTATATGAAAAGGAGCACAGTATTCCCGAAGACGTTGCCTCTCATATTGACGCGCCGAAAGTGAGTCAGGCTTTGCCGAAATTCTTAACGTTGGAGGAAAGCCGGGAGCTTCTCTCCCAAGTTAAAAAGAACGGCGGGAAAAATACCAAACGCGATTACTGCATTATTGTGCTGTTTTTGAATTGCGGGATGCGAGTATCGGAATTGTGCGGGATCTCCTTGGGGGATATTTCCACGGATCTGACACAGTTGACGGTGACCGGTAAAGGCAATAAACAGCGGATGATCTATCTCAACGAGGCTTGTCAGAGAGCTCTGCGGGATTACCTGACTGAGCGGGGAAGTTTGCCTTGTAAGGATCCGACCGCCCTGTTTGTCAGCCGCGATTCCCGGCGGCTGAACGTGAAGACCGTACAGTGGCTGGTCTATAAGTATTTGAAATATGCCGGTTTTGACGGGAGAGGGCTTTCCGTACATAAACTGCGGCACACAGCCGCTACGTTGATGTATGCTTCCGGGAAAGTGGACGTTCGGGTATTAAAAGACATTTTGGGGCACGAGCAATTAAACACGACCCAGATCTATACCCACGTCAGCGACCGGCAAATGCGGGAAGCCATGTCCAACAATCCGCTGAACGAAAAAGAATGATTTTTGCATAAGGATCCAAAAGGACGGCATACTAAGAAAAAAAGAGAGTCTGATCGATATGTGGGAGTTTCTCTTGGGCGTTATTGTTGGAGGCATCATCGGCGTATTCTTTATGTGCCTGTTCCAAATCGCCGGAGAATCATAAAAAAACGCCGAGCAATCGCTCGGCGATTTTTTATGCCTTTTTACAGGATCTCGATCATGCTTTCCATCCACGGATCCGGCTTTTCGTACCCCAGAAGATCCGTTACGGTAGCAGCAACATTGGAAAGGCCGAATTGGGCGTCCGTTTTGACTCGATACCGGTCGGCGGTAAAGGGATCGTAGAAGATGAACGGGACGGGATTCAAGGTGTGGCTGGTTTTGGCTTTAAAGCTTCCGTCCGCCTTCCGCTTTGCTTTGCCTGTCTTCTTGTCCATTTCGTACATTTCATCGGCATTTCCGTGATCCGCTGTAATCAGGGCGATGCCGCGTGCTTTATCAACGGCTTTCAGAATGCGGTCCAGGCAAAGATCCAGACTTTCCATACCGATCATAGTGGCTTTCAGCGAACCGGTGTGACCCACCATGTCGCCGTTGGGGAAATTAGCACGAATGAATTTGTATTTGCCGCTTTCGATGGCTTCCACCAGAACGTCGGTGATCTCGGCGCACTTCATCCAGGGGCGCTGATCAAAGGGGACGACGTCGGAGGGGATCTCCAAATATGTTTCCTTTTCCTCACTGTATTTGCCGGAGCGGTTTCCGTTCCAGAAATACGTGACGTGCCCGTATTTTTGGGTCTCGCTGACGGCGAGGGAGCAGATGGGCGCCTGCACCAGGTATTCGCCCAGGGTGTTGGTGATCTCCGGAGGATTGACCAGGTAGACCGGGGGGATGTGCAGGTCTCCGTCGTATTCCAGCATACCGGCGTAAGTCACCTTGGGGCAGCGGCCGCGATCGAATTTGTCAAAAGCCTCTTCCGTAAAGGCGCGGGAGATCTCAATGGCTCTGTCGCCACGGAAATTATAGAAAACAACGGAGTCTCCGTCTTCGATGGTACCCACGGGCTTTCCGTTTTCCGCTATGACAAACCCGGGCAGATCCTGGTCGATCACGCCGAGTTCTTTCCGATACGTCTCAATGGCTTCCTTCGCGGATGCGAAGAAGCGACCGTCGCCGTGTACGTGAATGTCCCATCCGGCTTTGACCATCGCCCAGTTCGCTTCATAGCGATCCATGGTAATGGACATTCTGCCGCCTCCCGAAGCGATCTTAGCGTCAAAGGAGCCGTCGTTCAATTCGGCAAGAAATGCCTCAAAAGGCTCAACGTACTCCAGCGCGCTGGTTTCGGCAACGTCCCGCCCGTCCAGCAGGATGTGAAAACGCACGCGCCGGATCCCTTCCGCCTTGGCTTCTTTGACCATTGCTTTCAGGTGGTCGATGTGGGAATGAACGTTCCCGTCGGAAAAGAGCCCGATAAAATGCAGGGTGGACTGGTTTTCCAGGCAGCCGGCGCTGATCTTTTTCCAGCCCTCCCCGGTAAAGATCTTGCCGCTCTCGATGGATTGGGTGACAAGCTTTGCTCCCTGAGCAAAGATCTGCCCGGATCCCAGGGCGTTATGACCCACTTCGGAGTTGCCCATATCGTCATCCGAGGGAAGTCCCACGGCGGTACCGTGGGCTTTGATGCTGAGCGTCGGGTAGTTTGCCATCAGTCGATCCAGCGTAGGCGTGTTCGCCAGCTTCACGGCGTTGCCTTCCGTGTTGGAAGACAGACCCACGCCATCCATCACGATCAGGACGAGAGGCCCCTCTACGCCGACTTTTTTAGTCTTTTCCGTAAGTTTCATTGTTTTCTCCTTTCAAGCCCTTTTGTTCATGGCATCCAGCACCGCGTCAGCCGCGTTCATAATGCCGATCTTTGCACTTTCAAACGTAAGTCCTCCCTGCAGGTAAACGGTGTAGGGGGGGCGCATGGGCGCGTCCGCGCTCAATTCGATGGAGGAGCCTTCCGTAAAGGCGCCCGCCGCCATAATGACTTTATCCTCATACCCTGCCATGTGGGAGGCGATGGGGGTGACGTGACTGTCAATGGGGGAAGCGGCTTGCAGCCCCAGACAGAATTTTTCGACCAGTCCGGGATCGTTCAGGGAGATCTGTTGAACGATGTCAAAGCGATCCTCCCGGGATCCGGGAATGACCTGCATCCGGAGCCTTTCAAACAACGCCGCGGCAAAGACGGCGGACTTTAATGCCTGCGCCGTTGTGTGCGGCGCGTAGAACAGACCTTTGAACATGGGTTTTGTCATACCCAGGGTCGCGCCCAGCTCCGTTCCGATGCCGGGGCAGGTCAGACGCTGCGCACACAGATCCACGTATTTTTCTTTACCGGCAATATAGCCGCCGCATTCCGCCATCCCGCCTCCGGCGTTTTTGATCAGAGAGCCCATACAAACGTCAGCGCCGTAGAATGGCGGCTCGTGTGCTTCACAAAACTCTCCGTAGCAGTTGTCGACTGTCAGGATCGCCTTGGATCCGATCTCGTCCAGGAGATCGCGCAAAGCCTTCACGTCTTTATTCCCCAAGGGACGTCGGGTGCTGTAACCGGGGCTTTTTTGAAGGTAAACCATTTTCACGTCTTCTTGGAGAAGGCGCGCCCGAATGGCGGGCAGATCCAGCGTCCCGTTGTTGATCAACTCGATCTCCTCATATCTGACGCCGAGATCCGTCAAAGAGCCGTTTCCTTTTTTACCGGTGAGCCCGATCACGCCGTGGAGGGTGTCGTAAGGACGACCGCTGACGGCGAGCATAACGTCCCCGGGACGGAGAAGACCGAACAGTGCGACCGCGATGGTGTGTGTGCCGGAAACAAGGTTGTGCCGCACGAACGCATCTTCCGCGTCGAACACGCGCGCCCAGACCCGATCCAGCGTATCCCTTCCGAAATCATCCGTGCCGTAGCCGGAAGAGGGGGCAAAGCACGCGGCGGAAACCTGTTGGTCGGCAAAGGCGGACAAAACCGCTTTTTGCCGTTGAAACGCGTTGTTGTCAATGGCTTGAAAAATGTCTTTTACGGATTCCTCCGCCTCTTGCGCAAGGGTCAGCAAAGATTGGTTGAAGTCAAACATGGTATCCTCCTGTCGGTATCCTCGTTATTTTAGCACAGTTTCCCTTGAAATTCAACCGATTCTTTTATAAAAGCACATTTGACAAGTGCGGAGCGAATCGTTAGAATAGACGGTAAGAAAGAATGAGGAGAAAAGTATGCCGCGTTTTTTTACCGAAGAGATCTTTCCGGAAGATCAGCCTTCCGTTATCCGTTTGACCGGGGATAACGCTTTTCATCTGACCCGCGTTCTGAGAGCTCGCCCCGGGGAAAGTGTTACGGTGGTCGCCGGCGACGGGAAGACCTATTCCTGCCGTTTTCTTTCCTCTTCCCCTGACGGAACGGGGGCGGAACTTGAGGTCATATCGGCAAGCCGCGCCGTCACACCTTCGTGCCGCGTGACGCTGGTGCAAGGGATGCCGAAAGGGAAAAAGACGGATCTCATTTTACAAAAAGCGACGGAATTGGGCGCGGATCGGATCGTGTTCGTCTATATGGATCGGTCTGTTCCGGTAGCGGGGGAGTCGCAGGATAAAAAGCTGTCACGATTCCGCCGCATTGCGGAAGAAGCCGCTTCTCAAAGCGCGCGGGATTCGATCCCGGATGTTTTGATCCGTTCTTCTCTGGAAGAAGCTATGCCTCTTTTGGCGGAAAATGAGATCGCGTTCGCCTGTTACGAAGCGGAAGAAACGCATCTTTTGCCCGATACGCTTGGACGCGAGGGCGCCTCTATCGGTTTTCTCATCGGACCGGAGGGCGGCGTCAGCCCGAGGGAGATCTCGCTTCTGGAAAAAGCCGGTATCCCCACCGTATCCTTAGGGCGCCGCATCTTGCGTACGGAAACGGCTCCCCTTGCCGTTTTATCGATGATCATGTATGAAAAAGAATTGAGAAAATGATCGCATTGCGCGGTCATTTTCTGTTTATCAACCCATTTGTTTTTGCCCTTTTGGTCAAAAAATACAAGGTTTTCAAATTTTTTTGGGCAAAAATTATTGATTTCTCTTGAAAACCTTGGAAAGATTGTTTATAATATCATATACGAGGCGAAATATTTTGTTAGAATAAACCAATTCTTTCGCTGAAATCGAGAGTAAGGGAGACGCGTATGTCCAACAGATTGTTTCAAAGTGTGATCCATCAAATGAAGGATGTAGTGGATCGTTCCATCGGTGTGATCGATCTGGAAGGAACGATCATTTCCTGCAGTGAGTTGAACAAGATCGGCGAAAAAATGCCGGGCGTCAAGGATGATCTCCTGTATAGCGGAGAGCCTTTTTATTCCGCCGGCTTTCTGTTCCGTCCCATCGGCTCTTTCGGCAAGACGGAGTATTTTGTTTTCGCGGAGGGAAATGACGCCAATTCCAAGACCCTGGTCAATCTGCTTTGCGTTTCTCTCAATCAGATCAAGTCGTTGTATGATGAAAAATACGACAAGGCGAGTTTTATTAAGAATATCATTCTGGATAATATCCTCCCGAGCGATATTTACATGAAATCCAAGGAGCTGCACGTCAGCAACGATGTGGAACGTGTGGTTTTGCTCATTAAGTTTGTCAGCCACTCGGATCTTGTGCCCATTGACGTGATCCAGAATATGTTCCCGGATCGGAACCGGGATAACGTCATCGGCGTTGGTGAGAGCGACGTTGTTTTGATCCACGAGATCCACTCCGCGCAGGAGAAGACGCAGGTCGCAAAGCTTGCCCGCAGCATCGTGGATACCATCCAGTCCGAGTTTTATCTGAAAGCCGTGGTCGGTTTCGGCACGGTCGTCGGTAATCTGAAGGATCTCGCCCGTTCCTATAAGGAGGCGCAGGTCGCCATTGAAGTCGGGAAGGTCTTCGATACCGAGAAAGCCGTTGTCAGCTATGAATCCCTGGGGATCGGTCGTTTGATCTATCAGCTGCCTACCACGCTTTGTGAAATGTTCTTGAACGAGGTATTCAAGAAGGGGGCTCTGGAGAGTCTGGACCGCGAAACGCTTTTGACCATTCAGTGCTTCTTTGAGAACAATCTGAACGTTTCCGAAACCAGCCGGAAATTGTTCGTCCACCGCAATACCCTGGTCTATCGCCTGGAAAAGATCCGCAAGATCACCGGGCTCGATCTCCGAGAATTTGAACACGCCATCACCTTCAAAGTGGCGCTGATGGTAAAGAAATACCTGGCTTCCAAGCCGACGCGTTTTTGAAAGGATTTCTGTATGATCGTATTCAACAATGTATCCAAGGTTTACCCAAACGGGACGAAAGCGTTGAAAAATGTTGATCTTGAGATCCAGGATGGCGAATTCGTCTTCATCGTGGGTGCCAGCGGCGCGGGTAAAACCACGCTGACAAAACTCCTTCTCTGTGAAGAAAAACTTTCGGGCGGAAGGATCCTGATCGACAAGTTCAATCTTTCCCGGATGAGCCGCTTTAAGGTCCCCAAGCTGAGACGGAACCTGGGCATCGTGTTCCAGGACTTCCGTCTGCTTCCCGATATGACGGTGGAAGAGAATATCGCTTTCGCTATGCACGTTGTGGGAGAGCCTCAGAAGAAGATCCAGTCCCGCGTCGCAACCTTTTTAAAGCTTGTGGGGCTGGAGGACAAGGCAAAAAGCATGCCCCGCGAACTATCCGGCGGTGAGCAGCAGCGCGTCGCATTGGCGCGGGCGCTGGTCAACAACCCGAAGATCATCATCGCGGATGAGCCTACCGCCAACATAGATCCCTATATGGCTATTGAGATCATGGAGCTTCTGGTAAAGATCAATGAGCTGGGCAAGACCGTGATCGTCATTACGCACAACGTCAGCCTTGTAAATTACTACAAGAAGCGCGTCGTGACCATTAAGGACGGCGAGATCGTGAGCGACAGAGAAGGAGGGATGTTTGATGAAGATCAGACTGTATAGCATCGCCTATTTCTTCAAGCGCGCGTTTCAAGGCATCGTCCGCAACGGACTGATGAGTTTCGCTTCGATCATCGTTTTGACTTCCTCCATTTTGGTGATGGGCTGCACCTGGGCGCTGAAGACCAATACCGAGTATAATTTGGAGCGGATCAACGAGTATAACAAGATCGTTGTTTTCGTTAAGAAGGGAACGGATGATAATACTCGTGAGCTTTTGCGGGAAAAGATCCTGCATCTGGATCATGTGAACAAGGTGGATCTGGTCACCAAGGAAGAGGCGTTGAAGTCGCTTTGTGAAAAGTATCCCGATTCCGACAAGATCCTCAATATGTACAACGCCGACAACCCTTGTAAAGATGAACTTGTGATCGAGTATTCCGGATCCGGTAACGTGGAACCCATCGTGGAGTCCATCAAGTATCATATCACCAATATGAACGCTTCCGAAGACAGTGAAGTGAAAGGCACGGTGGATACCATCAACGACCGGGTGGACGTTGCCAAAAAGATCGACAGCATCAAGAACGTTGCTTCTCTGATCCTTACCTGGCTTATGGTACTCCTGGCGCTCGTCAGTGTGTTTATCATTATGAACACCATCAAGCTCGCCGTGGCTTACCGTAGGGAAGAGATCAAAATTATGCGTTACGTGGGCGCTACCTCTTTCTTTGTGGCTTTCCCCTTTGTTCTGGAAGGTATTATCATCGGGCTTCTTTCCGCCGGCATTGCCTACGGATTGCAGTATTATATCTATCAGATCTTTGCCATTAGCATTCTTGGCGAGATCGGCTTTATTCACGTGCTGCCGTTCAGTTCCATGTGGAGGATGCTTCTCCTCGCCTTCCTGGCGCTCGGTATGGGACTTGGCGTTGTCGGCAGTTTGTTCTCCCTCAGAAAATACAATAAAGCGTAAGGGTCTGAGGACAAATCGGTGAAAAAGAAGATATCTCTCATCAGTGTGATCGCCCTGTGCGCGCTTACCGCCGTTTTGACGTTTCAGTTGACGTTGCATTTTGTCGGTAAACGCTATCAAGAACGATTGGACGCCGTGGCGATTTCCGGTTCCGACTTTTCCATGCTTTCCGAAGCGGAAGAGGTCGTTCGCTCCGACTTTCTCGGTGTTATTGATAACGAGTCCACCCTCCACGGCGCCTTGAAAGGGTATATTGCCGGGCTGAACGATCCTTATTCCCGGTATCTGACCAAAGAAGAGTACGACGCGTTTCAACAATCCCTGTCGGGCGCGGCGTCGGGGATCGGGATAAGGGCAACGCAGGATCCGGATACGATGCGCGTGGTGGTATACAGTGTTGTTGCCGGATCTCCCGCCGAAAACGCAGGGATCCGCAAGGGTGACGTTCTGTATCGCGTGGATGATAACGCCGTTTCGGACCTTGGCTTTTACAACGCCGTGCGCGCTCTTTCCGGCGAAGCGGGTTCCACGGTCAAGGTGACCTTTCTTCGAAACGTTGCCGCCAAGGAAATGGAATTGACCTTTACGCTGACCCGTTCCGAGATCCGGGTAAACAGCGTCTCCTATGAAATGCTTCCCGACCAGATCGGATACGTTCAGATCTATTCCATTGATTCCGGCACAGACCGGGAGTTTGAAGATGCCGTAAATTCCCTGGTGGAAGCGGGCGCAGCCGGATTTGTGTTCGATCTTCGGAACAACAGTGGCGGGGACGTTGCCGCTGTGACGCGTATGCTGGATATGCTTTTGCCTCGCGGGGAAATGTTCTGCCGCACGACCTCCGACGGAACGGAAGTTACGGTGGAAAGCGATGAGCATTGCATTCGATTGCCCATGGCGGTATTGATCAACGGAGACACCGCTTCCGCCGCCGAACTGTTTGCGGCGGTCCTGCAGGATCAGTCCTATGCTGAGATCGTGGGGAAGAGAAGCTTTGGAAAGGGCGTCGGTCAAAAAGTTGTTCCGCTTTCGGACGGCTCTGCGCTGGTGGTGACTACGGAACGTTTTCGTGCCGTCGGCGGGACTTCTTTTGACGAGAAGGGCGTTTTTCCCGACGTGGAAGTCGAGCTTGAAAAGGAAAACCTGTATTTGATCTCTCACGCGCAAGACGCGCAGTTACAAGAAGCGATCGGTCTTTTGAAACAATAAGGAGAATATATGAGAAAAAGAATTACGGCAGTCGTCCTGACGGTAGCGATCCTGTTTTCTTCCTGCCTTGTTTTTCAAACTTCTGCGAACGCGGCCACAAGCCTTCAGAATCAAAAGAACGCCAAGGAATCGGAGCTGGCTAATCTGAAAAAAGATAAGGCGGCTGTTGCGCAGTCCCTCGCCGAAGCGAAGAGCAAGGCGAACGAGCAGGCAAGAGTCGTTGAACTCATGTATGAAGAGATCGGTATCTGTCAGCAGGAGATCGATACTACAAATGATCTGATCAATGAGTACTTTGCCCTTGCACAGGAAAAAGAAAAAGAGATCGAAGAGATCAACGCCCGGATGGACAAGAACTTTGAATTGTTTTATCAGCGGCTTGAATTTGCCCAGATCAGCGGCAATCTTTCTCAGATCGACTTCATTCTCGGGGCGGATGATTTTTCCGAGATCCTTGCCCGCACCGAGATCGTCAAAGATATTTTAGATAACGACCGGGCTTTGATCGAGAAATTGGAAAGCGACCGAAAAGAAGTGGAAGCGGCGAAAGCCGAGATCGAAGTGGCTTTGCAAAAGTGCGAAGAGCAAAAGTTGATCCTTGAGGATAAGATCACGGAATTGAACGACAAGGTCGCCGCCGCTGACGCCTATCTTGCTCAGCTTCAGGCGGATCAGAACAACCAGCAGGCGTACTACGACGCCGCCGCCAAGAAGGTTGCGGCAAAAGAAAAAGAGCTGGACGTGATCAACAATCAGATCAAGGCGCAAGCCGCCGCGCAGAATCAGAGTTCCGGCAATTCCGGCAACAGCGGATCTTCCTCCGGAGGCAATTCCGGAGGCAATTACTCCTCCGCTGACTGGCATGGTATCTGGCCCGTTTCCAATTCCTACAAGAACGCCATCAGCCAGTACTTCAAAGGCAGCGCCCACTCCGGTATCGACATTCATACTTACGGGGTGAGAAACCGTGTTCCCGCGCTTTCCGTGCTTTCAGGAACCGTCGTCCGCACCGGTATGTACGCTTCCTGGGGAAATCTGGTCGTCGTTCAGCACGACAACGGTTATCAAACCTATTATGCGCATCTGGATACCATTTTGGTGAGCAACGGACAAAGAGTGAGCCAGGGGCAGCAAGTTGGCTTGATTGGATCCACCGGTAATTCCACCGGCGCCCACCTCCATATGTGCGTCGTCACGCCAAGCGGCGTTCGCGTCGATCCTTTGCCTTACATCCGGTAACCTATAAAAGCATCTAAAATAAATTTAATTCAGGAGAAAAGATCATGGCATCAAAACCCACATTTGTAACACCCGAAGGACTGCAAAAACTGAAAGACGAGTTGGAATACCTCAAAGTTACCAAGCGTACGGAGGTTGCCGAAGCGTTGAAGCAAGCCAAGGCGTTTGGCGACCTTTCCGAGAACAGCGAATACGACGAAGCCAAAAACGAGCAGGCGGAAGTGGAGCATAAGATCGCCGAGCTGGAAGATATCTTAGAGAACGTGGAGATCATTCGATCTTCCCGGAAAAAGACGCGCGTATCCGTTGGCTGCAAGGTCAAAGTTTACGATTTTGATCTGTCGGAAGAGGTAACGTATACCATTGTCGGTTCCACTGAAAGCGACCCGATGGCAAACAAGATCAGCGATGAGTCTCCCATCGGCAAAGCGCTCATCAACGCCAAACCCGGCGAAGAGGTGGAAGCGGACACGCCCGCCGGCGCTCTGAAAATGGAAGTTCTTGAAATTCTCTGATCACTATTCTTTCTTGAGGAAAACCATGGAACATACAAATCAAATCAATATCAGTGAGCAAAGCACCATCCGCAGGGAAAAGCTTGCCGAACTGAAGGCAGCGGGGAAGGATCCGTTTCGCATTACGAAATTTGACGTTACCCATCACGCCAAAGACATAAAGGATGGCTTTGACGAATGGGAGGGGAAAGACGTTTCTTTGGCAGGTCGCTTGCTTTCCAAGCGTGTAATGGGCAAGGCGTCTTTCTGTCACATTCAGGATCTTTCCGGATCGATCCAGGCTTACGTTGCCAGGGACGATCTGGGCGTGGACGAATACGCCGCCTTCAAGAAGTTTGACATCGGGGATATCGTTGGTATTTGCGGAACGGTGTTCCGCACGAAGACCGGGGAGATCTCCGTTCACGCCAAACAAATGAGCCTGCTCTCAAAGAGCCTGCAGCCGCTGCCGGAGAAGTTTCACGGCTTGACGGATACGGATCGCCGTTATCGTCAGCGCTATGTGGATCTCATTATGAACGATGAATCCCGGGATACGTTTTTGAAGCGTTCCAAGATCCTTTCCGCCATCCGCCGTTTTTTGGACGAGAAGGGCTTTATTGAAGTGGAGACCCCTATTCTGGTTGCTAACGCCGGCGGCGCCGCCGCCCGTCCTTTTCTGACCCATCACAATGCTTTGGATGAGGATTTCAAGCTCCGCATTTCTTTGGAATTGTACTTGAAACGGCTCATCGTTGGTGGACTTGAAAAGGTTTTTGAGATCGGTCGCGTCTTCCGGAACGAAGGGGTCGATACCCGGCATAACCCGGAATTCACGTTGATGGAACTCTATCAGGCGTATACCGATTATCACGGTATGATGGACCTGACGGAAGAAATGTACCGCTACGTGGCGAAAGCCGTTCTCGGAACGACCACGATCACCTATAACGGGGTTGAAATGGATCTGGGCAAGCCCTTTGCCCGCATCACGATGGTGGACGCCGTCAAGCAGTATGCCGGCGTGGATTGGAGCCAGGTCAAGACGCTGGAGGACGCGCGCCGCTTTGCCGATGAAAAGGGCGTTCATTATGAAGAGCGCCACCGGAAAGGGGAGATCCTCAACCTCTTTTTCGAGGAATTCGCGGAAGAGCATTTGGTGCAGCCCACCTTTGTGATGGACCATCCCATTGAGATCTCGCCTTTGACCAAGAAGAAACCCGATGATCCCGAATTTGTGGAACGGTTCGAGTTCTTTATGAATGGCTGGGAAATGGCGAACGCTTATTCCGAGTTGAACGATCCCATTGATCAGCGCGCCCGTTTTGCCGCCCAGGAAGAACAGTTCGCAAAGGGTGACGACGAGGCGGAACACACCGATGAAGACTTCCTGAATGCGTTGGAGATCGGTATGCCCCCCACGGGCGGCATTGGCTATGGCATCGACCGTATGTGTATGCTGTTGACGGATTCTCCCGCTATTCGCGACGTCCTTTTGTTCCCCACCATGAAGAGTTTGGATTAGTATTAGGCCGAAAAGAGCGACTTCTTCTGGTTTACACATTCATGGTTCCACCTCCTACAGCTCGATATGCATCTTCCGTCGAGCGCAAAAACTGTATTGACTGTATGAAGGTTGGGTTTTCAAACGGTAAACCTGCTTTTGGCGGTAAAAGAAAGGTGTTGTATGTGAAAAGACTCGTTTTCATTGTTTTGATCGCTATCATGGCTTTCAACTGTTTCTCATGCGTCAAACTCGAAACATCGCCCGTGTCGGGCGATGCTCGGCGCGACACCTCGACGGGATCAGTGCCCGTTTCTGAAGTCGATGACACTGCTCAGACTCAACAGGAGCAATCGCAGATGGAATCGGCGTATAAGGCGGTTCGAAAGGCATATATGTATATTCCTGAGAATCTTTTTCCCGCCACCACGGTCGGATCGTCCGATTTTGTTTGGGTCTACGATTCTCAGGGGAGGGTTGTAAGATGTAACAACCTTTTTTTTGAGTACAACGACAAGGGGTATGTATCCAAAAAGTATACGAAGTCGACTATTGTTAAACCGCAGGAATGGACATACGAGTATCAATATGCGCAAAACGGAAAGCCATCCATAATGGTCAGTACATACATCGGTCCCAACTATTTTGAGACTGAGACGGGAGATGTGGTCACTTCGAGCTATCGTTATGAAGGCGATCATGTAGTGGCTATTGAGGAAATGACGACTCGAAACGGGGACGTGATACGTGAGAAGACCACACATTATGCCATTTCCTATGACGAAAATGGAAAAATGTCTGCAATCAGGTGGTATTCCGATGTGCGTCCGAACTTCAGATATTATATTTTCTTTGAGTACAAAAACGGTACGTTAACAAAAACCAAATATGGTTTAAATGAGCTTCCGCAAACAGAAGAAACCTATATTCAGTCCTCCATTGACTACAACGATAACGGCGAGCCGGTAAGGCTTTCTTTTGGCGGGAACGGTCAGTACGATCAGTTTTATGAATACGACGAAAACGGAAGTCTGAGCAAGTTGAACGGCAGGACTTTTGCCCCTCCCACAGTGGATAAAAACGGTGATCTGATCGATAATTGACGACAAGAAAAATGTATCCAGCAGTTCGCTCCCGGCCGGCTTATTAAGGG
>CAMPCJ010000024.1 GCA_946645685.1 uncultured Clostridia bacterium
CCTTCGATGTCAGCATTCTGGACATCGGTGACGGCGTGTTTGAAGTGCTGAGCACGAACGGCAACACCCGTCTGGGCGGCGATGATTTTGACCAGAAGATTATCGATTACGTGGCGGACCAGTTCAAGAAAGAGAACGGGATCGATCTGAAGCAGGATCGGATTGCGGCTCAGCGGCTGAAGGAAGCTGCTGAAAAAGCCAAAATTGAGCTGAGCGGTACCACAACCGCCAATATTAACCTTCCCTTCATCACAGCGGATGCTACCGGTCCGAAGCATCTGGATGTGACGCTGACCCGTGCGAAGTTTGATGAACTGACCAGCGACCTGGTGGATGCTACCATCGAACCCATGCGCAAGGCGCTGAAGGATGCCGGACTGACGGTGGATCAGATCAATAAGGTTATTCTGGTTGGCGGCAGCACCCGGATTCCCGCTGTGCAGGAGGCTGTGAAGCGGATTACCGGCAAGGAGCCCTTCAAGGGCATCAACCCCGATGAATGCGTTGCCATCGGCGCCGCCATTCAGGGCGGTGTTCTGGGCGGCGACGTGAAGGACGTTCTGCTGCTGGACGTGACGCCTCTGTCCCTGGGCATCGAGACCCTGGGCGGCATCACCAACAAGCTCATCGAGCGGAACACCACCATCCCCGTGAAGAAGAGCCAGGTGTATTCCACCGCCTCCGACAACCAGACCTCCGTGGAGATCCACGTGCTGCAGGGCGAGCGGGAAATGGCGCGGGACAACAAGACCCTGGGTCGCTTCTCTCTGGACGGCATCGCGCCCGCTCCCCGGGGCGTGCCTCAGATCGAAGTTACCTTTGACATCGACGCCAACGGCATCGTGAACGTGACGGCGCAGGACAAGGGCACCGGCAAGGAACAGCACATCACCATCACCGCCTCTTCCAACATGAGCAAGGAAGACATCGAAAAAGCCGTGAAGGAAGCGGAGATGCACGCGGAAGAGGATCGCAAAGCCAAGGAGAACGTGGAGGTCAAGAACAACGCGGAGAACCTTCTGTTCCAGTCCGAGCGGACGCTGAAGGACGCGGGCGACAAGATCACCGAGGAAGACAAGGCGCCCATCAACACCGCGATGGACACCCTGCGGGAGAGCCTTAAGACCGACGATTTCGACCGGATCAAGGCGGACACCGAGGCGCTGACCCAGGCGCTTTACAAGGTGAGCGAAAAGCTGTATCAGGCGGCGGGCGCTCAAGGGGACGCCGGGCAAGCCGGCGGGCAGGCGGGTCCCAACGCGGACGGCACCTACAACGCTGACTTCACCGACAACTCCGACAACAAATAACAAGTGACAGCGAAAGCCGCATCTCACCGATGCGGCTGACGCTTTGGAAGGAATCATGGCAGAAAAACGGGATTATTACGAGGTGCTGGGGCTGCAGAAGGGCGCCTCGGAGGACGAGATCAAAAAGGCGTACCGGCGCCTGGCTAAAAAATATCACCCGGATATGAACCCGGGAGACAAGGACGCGGAGGTCAAGTTCAAGGAAGTGAACGAGGCCTACTCCGTTTTGTCCGACGGGGAGAAAAAGAGCCGTTATGATCAATTCGGCTTTGCCGGGGTGGATCCCAGCTACGGCGCGGGACAGGGCGGCGGATTCAGCGGTTTCGGCGGATTCGGCGGCATGGACTTCGATATGGGGGATATTTTCTCCTCCTTCTTCGGCGGCGGCGGAAGCAGCCGCCGGAACGGTCCCGTGCGGGGCGAAGACGTGGCGGCGCGGTTGATCATCTCCTTTGAGGAGGCGGCTTTCGGCTGCAAGAAGACCATCAACTTCAGCCGGACGGAGCCCTGCTCCGCCTGTAAGGGAAGCGGCGCGGAAAGCGGCACCCATCCCGAGACCTGTTCCCGCTGCGGCGGCTCCGGCACCATCCGGGTACAGCAGCGCACCGTTCTGGGTATGATGCAGAGCCAGCGTCCCTGCGATCTGTGCGGAGGCACGGGCACCATCATCAAGACCCCCTGCAAGACCTGCCGGGGCGCCGGGGTGGAGCGGAAGCAGAAGAAATTCGACGCCAACATCCCCGCGGGCATCGGCGACGGCGAGCGCATCCTCCTGCGGGGGCAGGGCAACGCCGGCAGACGGGGCGGACAGAACGGCGATCTGGTCGTGGAGATCAACATTCGTCCCCATCCCTTCTTTGAGCGGCGGGGATACGACATTTACTGCGACGTGCCCATTTCCTTCACGGACGCGGCGCTGGGCGGGGAGATCAAGATCCCCACGCTGGAGGGGCAGGAGACCTTCAAGATCCCCGAGGGCACCCAGACGGGCGCCACCTTCACCCTGAAAGGGCGGGGCGTGCAGATCATCCGCACCAACCGCCGGGGCAATTTGTACTTCACCGTGAACGTGGAGGTGCCGGACAACCTCACCAAACAGCAAAAGGATCTTTTGCGGCAGTTTGAGGAGAGCATGACCGGCAAGAACATGAGCAAAAAGACCGGCTTTGCGGAAAAACTGAAAAAACTGTTTTCGTAAAACGGTACCAAAAAAGAAGCATCGAAAGATGCTTCTTTTTTTGTTGTATCTTCGCTTACTTCTTGGCGGCGATCTCGGCTTTCACCTTGTCGATGAAGGCGGAAAGGGTCATGGTCTCGGTCTCGGCGGTATCCCGGTTGCGGACGGCGACGGTGCCCTCCTCCATTTCCTTGGCGCCGATGACCAGCATATAGGGCACCCGATCCACCGCCTGGGCTTCCCGGATCTTATAGCCGATCTTTTCGTTCCGGTCGTCCAATTCGCAGCGGATGCCCGCCTCGAAGACGGCGTTGTGGATCTTCTCGGCGTATTCCATACTCTTTTCGGACACGGGCAGCACCTTCACCTGCAGGGGCGCCAGCCAGGTGGGGAACTTGCCCTTGGTCTCCTCGATGATATACGCCATAAAGCGGTCGAGGGAGCCGAGGATGGCGCGGTGCAGCACCACGGGAGTCTGCTTTTCGTCGTTCTGGTCGATATACTTCAAATCGAACTTCGCGGGGAGGCAGAAGTCCAGCTGGCAGGTGGACAGGGTGATCTCCGCGCCCACGGCGGGCTTTACGTTCACGTCCAGCTTGGGCCCGTAGAAGGCGGCTTCCCCGATCTCCTCGGTAAAGTCGATGCCCAGGGAGATCAAAACCTCCCGCAGCGCCGACTCCGCCTTGTCCCACATAGCGTCGTCGTGGTGATACTTCACCTTATCGGCGGGGTCGCGCAGGGACAGGACGCAGCGGTAATCGGTGATGCCGAAGTCCTTATACACGTCGAAGATGAGATCCACCACACGGGCGACTTCATCCTTGATCTGATCCGGGGTGACGAAGAGGTGGGCGTCGTTCTGGCAGAAGTGACGTCCCCGCTCGATGCCCTTCAGGGTGCCGCTGGATTCAAAGCGGAAATCGTGGGCGATCTCCCCGATGCGGATGGGCAGATCCCGGTAGGAGTGGGTGCGGTTGGCATAGATCATCATATGGTGGGGGCAGTTCATGGGGCGCAGCACAAAGGTCTCCCCTTCCACCTCCATAGGCGGGAACATATTGTCCTTATAATGCTCCCAATGTCCGCTGGTCTGATACAGTCCCACGGTGCCCACGCAGGGGGTGAGGACGTGTTCATAGCCCAGACGGCGCTCTTTTTCTTTGATATAATTCTCCAGCTCCTGCCAGACCACGTAGCCGTTGGGCAGGAACATGGGCAGTCCCTTGCCCACCAGATCGTCGGACATAAAGAGCCCCATTTCCCTGCCGATGCGGCGGTGATCCCGGGCTTCCGCTTCCGCCTGGAGCCGCTCATATTCCGCCAGCTCCTCCTGATTGCGGAACGCCACGCCGTTGATCCGGGTGAGCATTTTGTTGTTCTTATCGTTCTTCCAATAGGCGCCGGACTGACCGGTGATCTTGAACACCTTCAGCGCCTTGGTATAGGTGAGGTGAGGCCCCACGCACATATCCACGTAGTCCCCCTGTTGGAAAAAGCTGATGGGGGCGGATTCCTCAATGTCCCCGATATGCTCCGCTTTGTAGAGCTCGCCGCGCTCCTCCATAAACTTCACCGCCTCGTCCCGGGGCAGGATGAAAGGCTTTATGGGGAGGTTTTCCTTGGTGATCTTCTTCATTTCGTCTTCGATCCTGTGAAGATCCTCATCGGACAGCTTGGTCTCTCCCAGATCCACGTCGTAATAAAAGCCCTTTTCCGTGGCGGGTCCGAAGGCAAAGCGGGCGTGAGGCCAGAGGCGGCGGATCGCCTGCGCCATAACGTGCGCCGCGGTGTGGCGAATGACGTGCAGCTCCTCTTCGGGCGTGAGGTCTTCCCGGATCGTGCCGTCAAAACAAATAACTTTCATCTTTTCTCCTTCCTCCGGGGCATAAAAAAACACCCGGAAAGCAAAACTGCTTTCGGGGTGAGAATACTCCCACGGTTCCACCCGAATTCGGGGCGGCGCCCCGCGCTTCGTTCACCCGATAACGCCGGGTCAGCGTCCGCCATTTCCTGCGGAAACGAGAAGGATGGTACGACGCGGCTCCCATCCGGCGGCTTGCACCGATCCCGCCTCGCTGATGGACGGACTTCCCCGTCGCGTGTTCCTTATTCCTTATTATACCCCGCTTTTTTTGTTTGTCAATTCTTTTTCGTTTTTTCGGACGGTGGAAAACGCTTCCTTCCGAAAAGGCTTGCATTCCGCTGCCGGAATACGGTACAATAGAGGCATAGACCCGCAAGGCCGTGCATATCGTACAGGAGGAAGAGACTATGAAAAAAAGACTGATCGCCCTTTTGATCGCTCTTTCCGCTTTGCTTACCGCCTGCGCCGCGCCGGCGGCGCCGGTCACCGCGCCGTCCGGGGCGATGACTGCCGCCCCGAAGGAGACGGAGGCGCCCGATCGCTTTGCTCCGGGACACC
This sequence comes from uncultured Clostridia bacterium, assembly GCA_946645685.1. Taxonomy (GTDB): domain Bacteria; phylum Bacillota; class Clostridia; order Oscillospirales; family SIG627; genus RGIG5579. Next base: position 4,910 of record CAMPCJ010000024.1, read on the forward strand.
TCACCGGCCTGCCGGACTATACCCTGCCGGAGGGGGCAGACCCCCAACTGGTACGGGAAACGGCGGTCAGAGCCATGCGGGATATGCTTTCCGTGCGGTGGACGCCCCGCGTTTCCCTCTCTTACAACAAAGAGGGCGCCGTGGGGGAAAAGGATTTCCACTTCTACGCCGGCCGGCTGTACGCGGGTCTGCCCTACACGGAAGCGGGCGGCTCCCTGGTGCAGTTCCTGCAATACTATGATTTCGAGACCGGCACCCTGACGGTGGAAAAAAAACGGGTGAACCACCTCGTCGGCAACGTATGCGGCGGCGCCGTGATGTGGGGCTGGGCGGCGGTGAGCCATACCCTGCACGGGATGTTTCAGTCCGGCAGTATGACCTACGCCCAAGGCGTGATCCCCGTGGGAAGCTGGACCTATCCCGCGGACATCACCACCTTTCACCAATATCCCACCTGCAAGATCGTGGCGGATAACGGGGAAGACGTGATGATGGAAAGCTACGCGCTTTTGCGGATGGCGGACGGACTGACCTCCTCCGGGGAGGGCTCCTTGGGCGCGCATACCGTCATGGCGGCGGAAGACGCCGTGGTGGTGCGGAAAAACGGAAAGGTCGACCCGGAAGAAAGCTACGTGATCATTCAAGATCAGCGAGGCGGCGGCGCGGCCGACGGCTATCCCGTGGAAGAAGACGGTCTGACCGTGCGGTACAGCGGCAGAACGAGTGCGAAGATGACCTTCCGCTTTCTGTTCGACAATCACTTCGTCCCCCTGACCTTGAAGGAGTTTACCGGAGAAGAGCCCTATCAGCCGCCTCAAGTGACCTTTGCGGGAGAGACGGGATCCGTAGACGGGATCCTGGCGGGGACGATCGAGAGCAATCTGGCGCTTTGCACCGTGAAAGCCACCGTGACGGACGAGGGCGGAAATGAGATCGGCACCCGCACCATCAACCTTACCATAAACGACACGAGAAGCGGGCAGGCGTACGCCTTTCCCATGAAACGCTTTTCCTACCGGGGTGACAAGCTGTGGCTGTACGCCTCCCTTACGGCGGGGCAGCGCTACCGGCTGACGGTGAGCGCCATTCCCGCTTCCGGGCAGCCCGTTACCGTGCTGGAGAGCCTTATCACACCATAAAAAAGGGGGGACGCCTATTCTCGAGATCCTGAAATCCATTTTACTGGGGATCGTGGAAGGGATCACGGAGTGGCTCCCCGTCAGCTCCACGGGTCACATGCTCCTGCTGGACGACTTTCTTTCTCTGAACGGCTCCGACGCCTTTCGGGACACTTTCTTCGTGGTGATCCAGCTGGGCGCCGTTCTGGCGGTAACAAAACTGTTTTGGCAAAAGATGACGCCGCTGGAAAAGCGAAACGGGCGCTTTGTTCCGAAACGGACTTCCCTGCTTTTGTGGGCAAAGACGGCGCTGGCTTGCCTGCCCGGCGCGGCGGCGGTCTTTTTGCTGCGGGACGTGGAAGACAGGCTGGAGAGCCCCGGGGTCATTGCCGCCGCCCTCATCGGGTACGGCGTGGTGTTTTTGCTGTTGGACGGCGAACGCTCGCCGCGCATCACGGGGGTGGAGAACATTCGCTTCCGGGACGCGTTCCGGGTCGGTCTGTTTCAAGTCCTTTCCCTGGTGCCCGGCACCTCCCGCAGCGGCTCCACCATCGTGGGCGGGCTTGCCATCGGGATGGAGCGGCAAACGGCGGCGGAGTTTTCCTTCTTTCTCGCCGTGCCGGTGATGGCGGGATATTCCCTGGTCAAGCTCCTGCAAAACGGCGTTTTTATCACCCCGTCGGAATGGGCTTGCCTGGCGGCGGGATGCGCCGCCGCTCATTTCACTTCTCTGGCGGTGGTCAGGCACTTGATGGGATACTTGAAGCATCACGGCTTCCGCGCCTTCGGCTGGTACCGCATCGGGCTGGGCGTACTGGTTTTGATCCGGCTTTGGAGCCGATCCTGATCGCTTTCTTGTTCTTGCCGGCGTACAGGCGGGTCTTGTCAAACATGGCCGTGTGATACCACGAAGGCGTTTTTGCCCCTCTCATCACACGCATTTTTACGATACAAAAAGAAGGATCGGAAAAAGCCGATCCTTCTTTTTGCTTATTTTGCTTATTTCTCACGCTGGAGCCGGAACGCCACGGAGCGCTTCAGGTATTCCAGATACGACTCGTCCCGGCACATGGCTTTGCCGGGGGCGTCGGACAGCTTGGCTACGGGGCGGCCGTTGACGTACTGCAGTTTGATGACGATGTTCAGGGCAGGCACGCAGGTATCGTTGGAAACGAAGGTGCCGATGCCGAAGGAAACACGCGTCCGATCCTTGAAGTGATCGTACAGCGCCTGCGCCCGGTCGAAATCCAGCCCGTCGCTGAACAGGAGCAGCTTGGTTTTGGGATCCGCCCCGTACTTTTTGTAATGGGCGATGATCTTTTCGCCCCAGGCGTAAGGGTCGCCGCTGTCGTGGCGGACGCCGGAGTAGTTGTTCACCATGGCGCGGTTGAAATCCAGCAAAAACAGATCCGTGGTGATCGTATCCGTCAGGGCGGTGCCGTTGTCCCCGTCGTACTCCGCAAACCAATCCTTCATGGCGTAGTGGTTGGTATACGCCAGGGGGATGGAGTCGATGCCCTGATACATCTGCACGAATTCGTGGGCGTAGGTGCCGATGGGGGTGAGGTCGTACTTCTTCGCCAGATACACGTTGGATGTGCCCACGCAGTTTGTCGTTTCCTCCGCGAAGCGGCGCACCACCGTGTCCTCCCACGCCCGGGAGAGACGGCGGCGGCAGCCGAATTCCGCAAAGGAAAAGGTGTACACGCCGCTCTTCATGGCGTCGATCTTGGCGGAGAGTTTTTCTTCCGCGGCGGCAAGCAGCGTATCGTAATCGTACGCCATCCGGAAATAGACCTCGTTGATGATCTCCAGAAGATAGATCTCAAACTGCATGGCGGAAAACAGAGGCCCGTCCACCACCACGGAAAGCTCCCCGCTCTCGGACAGACCAATGGTCACGTAATCCCGGATGGGGTGCCACAGGCGCAGAAATTCCACGTAGTCGTCCTTGATGAAGCGGATGGAGCGCAGATAGTCCAGCTCCTCTCCGGTAAAGGAAAGGGTGCAGAGGTGATCCACCTGCTCCTCGATCTCCCGAACCATTTCCGGCGTGAAGACCACACCCTCGTTCCGGCACTTGAAAAAATACTGCCCGCACAGAGACGTGTGCTTATGGAAGATCACCTGATCCATATTGAATTTATACAGATCGGTATCCAGAAGGGATACCACAATGGGCGCCAGCTTCATTGTGCCGCCTCCCCCGCCGGGATGCCGGGGTCGAAGGCGGGCATCAGCTTCAACTTGAACGCGTTGATCCGGTGGAGCCGGTCGATCCGCTCCTTTTTGGCATCTTCCGGTGCGATCCCCTCCCGGATGTAGCGATCCAGCTCCGCGTAGGTGAAGCCCAGATTATCCTCGTCCGTCTTGCCGCAAAGCCCGTCGATGGGCACCTTATCTACCAAAACGTCCGGCAGACCCAGGGTGCGGCCGACGGCTTTGACCTCCTGCACGGTCAGACCGGAGCAGGGGCTGAAATCCCCCGCGCTGTCCCCGTAGCGGGTGGAATAGCCCACCCAATCCTCGGAGAGGTTGCAGGTGTTGGCGACTCTGCCGTTGTGGCTCTGAGAAACGGCGTAGAGGGTCGCCATACGGATGCGGGGCGGCAAATTCTGCACGCTCTGGGGGGACAGTTCAAAAGGAATGCTTTTCTTCACGCCCTCCACCGCGTCGTGGATGTTCACCACAAAATGGCGGATGCCCAGATGCGCCACCAGAAGGCGCGCCATATCGATATCCGCCTGCACGCCGTTGGGCATCAGCACGCCGATGACCCGCTCCTTTCCCAGCGCCTCCACGCACAGAGCCGCCACCACGGAGCTGTCCTTGCCGCCGGAAATGCCCACCACGGCGCTGCAGTCCTTCCCGTTTTGTTCAAAAAAATCCCGGATCCACTGCACGCAGCGATCCTTCACTTCTTCCGCTTGAAACGTGTACGCCATCTTTTTTCCCTTCTTTGGTTTTTCTTGGCGCCATTGTATCACAATTCCCCGCCCGACGCAAGGGATTGCTCTTGAAATCCGGCGGCTCGTATGATAAAATAGAGAAAAGGAAACGAAGCCTTATGAGGGGAAGCACGATGAAAATTTGCGTATTTGACCGGGGCACCGTGTGGGGAGACGACATTCCCCTGAGGGAGCTGCCGGAGCTGGGCGAGGTGCGGCTGTTTGAAAGCGTAAAGCCGGACGAGGTGGCGCGTCTCATCGGAGACGATGAAGCGGTCTTGTGCAACAAAACGCCCATGACGCGCGCGGTGATGGACGCCTGCCCGCGCCTGAAGTACATCGGCGTGATGGCGACCGGGGTGAACAACGTGGATCTGGACGCCGCCCGGGAAAAGGGCATCCGGGTGACCAACATTCCCGGCTATTCCACCGACGCGGTGGCACAGCTCACCCTTGCCCATATTCTGTCTTTCGCCCAAAGCCTGCCCGCCTACTACGAAAGCACCGCCCGGGGGGATTGGCAAAAGGCGCCCGCCTTTACCTACTTCCCCTATCCCCTGATGGAGCTGACCGGCAAGACCCTGGGCGTCTTCGGGATGGGCGCCATCGGGATGCGGGTGGCGACTCTGGGGAGCGCCTTCGGGATGCGGGTGATTTATCACTCCCGGACGAAAAAGGATCTGCCCTGGGCCTTCGTTTCCAAAGAGGAGCTGTTCCGGGATAGTGATTTTCTCACCCTGCACTGCCCCCTCACTCCGGAGACGAGGGAGATCATCAATGAAGAAGCCCTCTCGCAAATGAAGAAGACCGCCTTCCTCATCAACACCGCCCGGGGCGGCGTGATAAACGAAGAAGCGGTGGCAAAGGCACTGAAGGAGGGACGGCTGGCGGGATTTGCCGCGGACACGCTGGCGGCGGAGCCTCAACGCCCCGACTGCCCCCTCATCGGCGCGCCGAACTGCCGCCTGACCCCCCACATCGCCTGGGCGCCCCGGGAGACCCGGGAGCGGCTCATCGGCATTTTGCTGGGCAATCTCAAGAGCTTTCTCCGAGGAGAAACGCAAAACGCAGTGGTTTAAAGAAAGGAAACCGTTATGAACGTACAACCGAAAAAACTCGCCAAGATCCTTGTTCCCGTGCTCATCGCCGCCGTCGTGCTCTTCATCCTTTTCAACTGCTTCACCATTGTGGAAGCGGGTCACACCGGTGTGGTGCTGACCTTCGGCAAGGTGAACGAGGGCGTCCTGCAGGAGGGCATCCACATGAAGATCCCCTTCATCCAGCAGGTGGTGAAGATCGACAACCGCATCGTCAAGCTGGAAGTGAACACCGAGGCATTTTCCAAAGATCTGCAGACCGTTACCACCACCCTCGCCATCAATTACCGGGTGGACACGGATAAGTCCTTCAGCATTTACAAAAACATCGGCGCCAATTACGAGGACGTGCTGGTCACGCCCGCGGTGAACGAGGTGCTGAAAGCCATCACCGCCAACTACACGGCGGAGCAGAGCGTGACCAACCGCGCCCTCATTTCCGATGGACTGGTAAAGGGGCTGAACGACAAGCTGAACGGCATCGGACTGTATATCACCGACGTGAACATTATCAACTTTGACTTCTCCGACGCCTTCATCACCGCCATCGAGGAGAAGCAGGTCGCTCAACAGCAGCTTCTGAAAGCGGAGACCGAGAAGCAGACCGCCATCACCAACGCCGAGGCGGAGGCGGAGACCATCCGCATCAAGGCGGAGGCGGAAGCCAAAGCCAACCAGATCCTTTCCGAGTCTCTGGATGAAGAGATCTTAAACTACGCCAAGATCGAAAAGTGGGACGGCAAGCTGCCGCAGGTGACGGGCAGCGAGGGCGGCGTCATCATCGACCTGCCTCAGGATTGAGTTCCAAACGACCAAGAGCCGCAAGGTGTTCCTTGCGGCTCTCTTTTTTTACGCCTGTTGTCGGCGGCGAAGGCGCCTCCGGTTGATAAAGCCGTACAGATCGCCGGCGAAAAAAGCATCCGCCTGCACGTCTTCTGAGATCTAACGACGTACAAACGAATGCTTTTCACATTACCCGGTGGCAGCACTTTTCGTGTGTAGTTTAACAAGGCGCAAAAAAGCGAAAGTCTTAGTCTTTGCGGATCACCTTTTTCTGCCAGGACTTTTTCCCGCAGCGGGGACACTTCATATACCGGGAGCGGCCGGCGTGCATCGCCCACAGAACCGGGGCGAATGCCGGCACGTAGCAGTGCCCGCACCGGGCGCATTTGTAGTACCCCGCCTTCTGCTCGATCTTCAGACAATACCCTACGCCCACCGCAAATGAAACGAAGCCCAGGGCAATGAGGGCGATCCGCAGCCAGCTCGCCAGATCCACAAAGGAAGCAAGCATCACCATGGTAAAAAGAAAGAGAGACGAGATCGTGCCGATGACCACCTCCATGGTCAACAGCCGCCTGTCCGCCGCCTCCTTTTCCGCGAGCGCTTCCAACAGGTTTTTTTCCGCTTTTTCATGATAGTTTTCCATAGATACAACCTCCCCGCTTAACAGATCGTTGACCGTGATGTGAAGCAAGCCGCACAGAGAGAGCATCAAGGACGCGTCCGGAAGTGACTTGCCCGTTTCCCATTTGGAAACCGCACGATCCGTCACACCCAGCCGTTCCGCCAGCTGCATCTGCGTCAGGGACTGCTCCTTTCTTTTTCGGGCGATGAATTGTCCGATCTTGCTTTGATCCATACGCCGCCCTCCTTTCAGTTCCATCATAGTCAACTTGGGGGAAAAGTCTACAAACCGTCGGTTGAGTTGCGCCCGATTTGCCGTATGGAGCGGTCAGGCGGCGCTTTTTCTCTGCCCGGCGCGGAGACGGGCGGCGAGGAAGAAGAGGTAGACTGCCAGCAAAGCGGCGGCGACGGCGGCGCCGGCAATGCAGGAAGCGCCCCAGCCGAGCCGGAAGCCCTCCGGCGCGGTGAGGATATAGGTGACGCTGACGGCGGTCATGAAAGCGCCGGGGAGGGCGGTGATCAGAGAGCCGAAGCGGTACCGTCCCTTCTTCAAAAGATACGCGGTCATGACCCACAGCGCGATCATCGCCAGGGTCTGATTGCTCCACGAAAAATAGCGCCACACGGTCTGAAACCCGTTTTTATTCACGATGGAATACCAGGTGAGCAGTCCGCCGACGGTCAGGAGCGGGACGGTGATCAACAGCCTGTTCTTCAAATTCTTTTGATCCAAACGGAAGGTTTCCGCCAAAATGAGCCGGGCGCTGCGGAAGGCGGTGTCCCCGGAGGTGATGGGACAGATGATGACGCCCGCCACGGCGATAAAGCCGCCAAATCCCCCCAGCACCCCGGTGGAGATCTCATACACCGCGCCCGAAGCGCCGGCGGACAGCGCCGTTTCCAGCAGCTGCGTCGTTCCGTAGAATGCCACGCCCGCCGCCGCCCACACCAGGGCGATCACCGATTCACAGATCATGGCGCCGTAAAACACCTTCCTGCCCGCCTTTTCGGAGGTGACGCACTTGGCGACCATAGGCGACTGGGTGGCGTGAAAACCGGAGATCGCGCCGCACGCCACGGTGATGAACATATACGGCCACACCGGCGTGCCTTCCGGGTGCAGGTTGGCAAAGGTGATCTCCGGAATGGTGTAGGCGCCGCCGGAAAAGAGAATGCCGCCGATCACCGTCGCCGCCATGACGATCAAAAGCACCCCGAACACGGGGTACAGCTTGCCGATGAGCTTATCGATGGGCAAAAGCGTCGCCAGGAGATAGTAGATCAGAATGACCACCGTCCAGAAAGTGCCGTTCATCCAGCCCGGCGTCAGTTTATCCAGAAGACCGGCGGGGCTGGTGACGAACACGGTGCCGCACAAAACCAGCAGTATCACGGAAAACACGCGCATCACCGCCTTCACCGGCTTACCCAGATAGATGCCGGACAGCTCGGCAATGGAAGCGCCGTCGTGGCGCAGGCTGATCATGCCGCTCATATAATCGTGGACGGCGCCGCCTAAGATCGCGCCGAACACGATCCACAAAAACACCACCGGTCCGAACACCGCGCCCATCAGCGCCCCGAAGATCGGCCCCGTTCCGGCAATGTTCAAAAGCTGGATGAGAAACGCCTTCCAGGTCTTCATGGGCACAAAGTCCACCCCGTCGCCCTTTCTCAGAGCGGGCGTCTCCCGGTCGTCGGGAGAGAAGACCTTCTCCGTGAGTTTTCCGTAGACAAAATAGCCGATCAAAAGCACGGCAACGGAACAAAACAGTGAGATCATTTGAAACGCTCCTTTATTCTTCGCTTGTCCCGCCGCGTTTTGCTTCGGGCGCACGGCCCGCTTCCGGGAAGCACCAGAAGCCGGTGCCCGTTTCCGGATCGAATTGACGCCGGATCAGTCCCTCTTTTACGGGTCTCAGCTCGATCTCCGCCGTGTACAGCACCGTAACGGACTTGATATGCCCCGCCGCCACCTCGTGCCCGTCGCCTTTTTTGAAGGAAAAGACGGCGTGGGTGTGATGATACAAATCTCCCCGGTCGCTTGTCACCACGTTTCCCGTAAGGGACACAAGCTCCAGCATTCCCGTAAGAGTGCGGGTCTCAAAGCAGCCCGTTTCCGGCAAAAAGGTCTGTACCTGCGCTTCACGGCACCCGCCGATCCCGCTGAAAACCGCCGCGCCGATCCCTTCTTTTTTGCACACGTCCAGCACGCAGCCGATGATCTCGTCCCCCCGATCCGCCCGCAGGTAGATCGTGCCGCCGTAATTTCTGTATTCCAAAGTCTTCGCCTCTCTTATCGTCTTTTGATACGTCATTTTATCACAGATCCGCCCAAAAGAAAAGCGCCGGGGGCGATCTTCTCAAAAACCCCCGGCTCTTTTTACAGATCCAGCCGCTCAAAATTCCGCTGCGCCGCCCGGCAGGACAGGACGGTGCCTGACCCGTAAATCACCAGCGCAAAAAGAAGGAGGGCAAACTGCACCGGCAGGCGCTCCGAGGTGTTCAGAAACGCCAGCCCCGGAAGATGATGGAAGAGTTCCGCTGCGAAAACCGAAAGCAAAGACGCGGCGATAAACGCGATGAACGGTTTTGCGAACTTGTACGCCGTTTTATAGAACGGCCCCACGAACAGGACGTTGAACAGTGTGAAGATCAAAAGCGTCCAGGCGAGAAACACCGGGTTGGAATTCATCATGGGGTTATTCACGTACGGCGCCGCGTTTCCGAGAAACACCATCCTGAGAACCGTCAGCGCCGCCGTCAGGACGAACGCCGCCGCCTGGATGAGACAAACGAAGATATACCGCGCCTTCACCACGTCCTTCTTGTCGATGGGAAGCAGGGCGCTGTAAAGAACGTCGTTCGTTTCCCGCCCGTTTTGAAAGGTCTGGAAAAGCCCGAAGCAGACGAAAAACGCACCTACCAGAATGGGATAACCGGGGATCAGCGCCATCAGGGAAAAGGCTAAAAACAGATAGCTCAACAGATGGGCGGACAAGCGCGTCTCTTTAATCAGCAAATTTTTCACGAAAGTCCTCCTTCTCATAGCGAAGCATGATCTCCTCCAGATCGCGCCCCTCCCCGCTTTTCCTATGGCGGGAAAGGAAGGCTTCCATCGATTCGGAAGCCACAAGCTCGCCTTTTTTGATATAGGTGATGTGATCGGCGCATTTATCCAGATCCGAGGTGATGTGGGTGGAAAACAGGATCGCCGCGCCCTTTTCTTTCAGCGCCAGGAAGATCTCCAGCAGCTCCTCCCGGGAAACGGGATCGAGTCCGGAGGTGGGCTCGTCTAAGATCAACAGCTCCGCCCGATGGGAGAGGGCGATGGTCAGATTCAGCTTGACCTTCATCCCCTCGGACAACTCCCGGGGCGTTTTTCGCGGATCGATGGAGAACGCCGCCGCGTATTTCTCCCACGCCCCGTCGTCCCAATTCTCGTAAAACCGCCGCGTCACGTCAATGATCTCGGCGATCGGCTTGCGGGGGTAGTAGTCCACCGCGCCGCCTGCAAAGCCCACCCGCTGTTTGATTGCCCGTTCGTTCCCGGAAAGCGCCTGCCCGAAATACCGGATGCTTCCCCCGTCCGGATGGACGAGATTCAAAATGGATTTAAGGGTGGTGGACTTGCCGGCGCCGTTGCGCCCAATAAAGCCCATAATGCTCCCCGCCTCCACGGTAAAGGACACGGGACCCAGGCGAAAGCCGGGGTATGTTTTGACCAGGTTTTCCACCGTCAGAACAGCGCTCATTTCCCCTCCTCCTCAAAAAAGAGCCGGGTCCACTCCGAGAATGTATGCTTCGGCGGGATGGCGATGCCCCGGGCTTCGTCCCCCAGCAGGATCAGCGTGTCGCCGGGCTTGATGGAGAAAACCTCCCGCGCCTGCTTCGGGATCACGATCTGCCCCTTTTCTCCCACGGTGACCGTCCAGGCGTATTTTCCTTTCGGAGCGTGCATCTTTCGCCCTCCTTTGGTATGATTTGTTATACAAATTATACCACTTGGATGTACGGATGTCAATCCATTCTGAAAAAAAGTCGTTTATCCGTTGGATAAACGACTTTTTTCGGCGGCTGTTGTTTACTCGGCTGTCACGAGCCTATTTTCCCGGTTTGCGTGGACGATCCGCTTCCGGTCGTACATCTTTGTATCGGCTTCCGTCATCACCTGATTGATCGTCTTAACGTTCAGATCGTCCGTGACGGCGCTGCCGAAGGAAATGCTGATCTCTTCCTCTTCCAGCAAAGAGCGGAATTTGTTTTCCATCTCCCGGGCTTTTTCTTCCGAATAATTCGGGATCACAGCGGCAAACTCATCCCCGCCGATGCGGAAGCACTTGTCCCCAAAGCATTTGCTGATCACTTCGGCGGCTTTTATCAGCAGCGCGTCGCCGCTATTGTGACCGTATTTATCGTTGGCGTATTTTAAATAGTTCAGATCAAAAATGTAATAGCACAGGGGATATTTTCCCGCGTCTTCTTTTACCGTCTTGATATATTGTTCAAAGGCGTACCGGTTGGGCAGTTTCGTTAAAATATCCGTTTCAGCCGCCGCTTTCAACATTCTTTCCAGATGGTCGCGCTTGGATAAAAGATCGTTATAGGACGAGGCGGCGACGCGAAGCTCTTTCAAGCCGTACGTTTCATCCATCCGCTTGTTTTGCGCGATCTGCTTTGTCGCCTTGACAAGGGGAGATACCAGCATAGAAAGGATCGTAAGGAACGCGACTGCCAATATGGCGACCGCGAGAATGACCGACGCCCACAGAAGGATCCTGATCCCGCCGACCTTACGGTTCGTTTCCTGTACGTCCGCCGCAGCCGATTCCTTGATGGATCCGATCGCTCCGTTCACGGCGTCGGCAAGGTGCTGCCGGCGCACGGCGTATTCCTCGTTTAAGAGCATAGATTTTGCCAGACCCAGCCTGGCTTCCTCCGGCAGGCGCGCCTCTTCTTCGGTGATCTCCAGATGCGCCACCGGCTCCAGCGGCGGCATCGACGGCAGCGGGTACACGGAGGTTACCAGAGCGATGGCGTGTAATTGGGTCTTCACGAAATAGTCTGCACATTCGCACGCTTCCGTAATATGCCTGATCGTTTCCTCGCTGACGTGATGCCCGGAAAAGGACGCCCGCAGATCTTCCGCTCTTCGATGCTTTGTGCCAAGCTCAACGGCAAACGGCATGATCTGTCCCCAGATCACGTTACCCTCGCCGTCAACCGGATTGACCACAAAGCTCGCGGAGGTCTCCTTCAGCAAGCTGGCTCCGCTCATAAAGTCGCTGACTTCTTCAACATATTCGGCGGAATCCTGCAGCGTGCGCGTCAATTTCTCGTTCAAAAGGGTCGTATAATAGATCGCCATGATCATCACGGCAAGGATCACGATGATGGAAACAACAGCCGGCCAGATAATGGTGCGGGCGGAAACAATTCTTTTAGAATTGCTTTTACTCCCTGTCGTACTCATTTTTTTCTCCCAAGCGTTTTTTAACAAAAACGTTTTTTCAATTTTCGCCTTATTATACCAAAAAACGCGCATACAGTCAAGAAAACCTTGCCCCTCTATTCCTCTTTCCTCCCCCCGGCGCAAAATATACGAAATCAAAAAAGTGATATATCTCGCTTGCGCTCGATGTGATATTATTTGCTCGCGCAAATTGTGATATATTCGGCTTGCGCCGAATGTGATAGGATATAAATCCACCCACGCCCGCAGGCATATCACTCGCCGCAGGCGAATATCACACGCGAAGCATATATCACAAATCCACGTCGCTCGAATATGCAAAACGGAATAAACGGGCTAACAAACCTGTTTCATAGTTGCGGTAATACTTATCTTGATACCATAAAACAGGAACGTCCGAATAGGGCGTCCCTGTGTG
>CAMPCJ010000025.1 GCA_946645685.1 uncultured Clostridia bacterium
GACGCTGGGTTCATCTGGTCAGATCTTCTTACCAATCTGGAACGCGTTTCCGATCACTGTTCCAATATATCAGGGTGTGTTCTCGATACGTTAGGACACACTATGAATATTCATGAGAATCAAAGATTAATTCGGAATTCGAGTGAGGACTTCATACAGCTGTTTGCTGAATACTCAAAAAAATATTTGATTTCCGCTGATGAGAATCTTTAGCTAATACTGTTTCAAACTGTATCGGTATGAAATCTTTGATAACCAGAAGAAAGACCACACCAAAGGTTATGCCCAATGGTGTGGTCTTTACTTTTGCCACCCGCTTGAAGAATGCCATTAAAAATATGATTGTTTTCTCCTGTCCCTAATTAGCACCTTCAAAGCAGGTCTTTTTGTTTTGCGCAAAGGGGGTCACACGGTCTCGTCCAGAACGGCGGGGTCGGGCAGGCGGCGGATGGCTTCCATCCGGAAGGCGGCGTGGAACGCGGTGAGCCATTCCGTGGGGCGGCAGATGTCGAAGTCCTTGCGCGCCCAGCGGGTGTGGTAGACCGCTTCGTCCTCGCTGCCCACGGGGCGGGTGCGCCCGGCGACGGTCAGCGTGCCGTCGGATACCAGCTGCGTGGCGGCGCACCAGATGGCGCCCGCCCACGTTTTCCACCGTTCGTCCCCGGTGAGGGAGGCAAGCTCCAGCAGGGCGGGCACGTCCCGGATGGCGTAGTGATCCACGGCGTTATGGGCGGTGGAGACCGCCGTCATGCCCAGGGTATCGAAGCCGATCTGCCCGCAGACGGTATGGGCGGGATAGCGCACGGTGAACAGCTCCATCCAGCTCATCAGATACCAGGCGGCGTCCACGGCGGCGTCGAGATAGCGCTTTTCCCCGGTCAGCCGGTACAAAACCAGGGCGGATTCCAGCAGGGGGCTGACGGATTCCTTGTCGATACAGCAGGTATCCAGGGCGCCGGCGGTGGTGAAGCCGTCCCGTTGAAAGTCGGCGATATAGTGATCGAAGGCGCGCACGGCGGCGTCCCGGTAGGCTTCTTTTCCGCTGATCTTGAAAGCGGTGACCAGGGGCGGGATCAAAAAGCACCCCACCGTACCGCCCTCGCGGGTCGCTTCGCCCTTGCTGTTCCAGCTTTTGGCGAAGCTGCCGTCCGCCGCCTGGGCGCCCAGGGCAAAGTCGCAAATGCCCAGGGCGCATCTTTCATAGGCGGGTCGCTGGATCCCCGCTTCCTCGCAGAGCCGCGCCGCCTCGAAAAAGCCGGCGGCGGCGCCGCCCAGGTTGCAGGCGTCAATGAGAAAACGCACGGGTCCCACCCGGTTTTCCACTTCGGGCATATAGCCCCAGTTTTGCTCTTCCACCAGAATGTTTTCGTCCGCCGTGGGGCTCTTGAAAAACTTCACCCGCATAAGTCCCCCGGGCAGAACGGCGTCCCGCACCCAACTGTCCAGGACGGAGAGCGCCATATCCCGTTCGCCCTCGTCTCCGCTTTTCAGGTAGTCCCAAAGCAGGGCGTTGGCGAGGGAAGCGTTTTGCCCCACCCAGCCGATCTCGTAACAAATGCGCTTGCGCTTTTCAAAGGAGCCGCTCTCCTTGTTCCACCCCAAGCCCCGGTTGAAGGCGCAAAAGCCGTCGTCCTCCCGGGTGTAAAGGGATTTGAAAAAATCGAGGGTCATCCGCGCAAGCTCCCCGGTGGAAAAGCGGGGGGAGAGGGGATGGGAAAACCGGCGCCAGGCATAGTCGATCAGCTTCCGGTAGCCCTTTTTCGGTTGGATGTTTTCGCTCACGCAGATCAGGGCGGTAAAGACAGAGCGGGGCTGGATGGCGCCGTGGTAGGCGCTTTCCCAGTAATGGCGCATCAGCACCCGGGGCGCCTCCTCCTCCGGCCAGAGAAGGACGTGACAGGTCTTGTCGCCCTCCCGGTACAAAGAGCAGCTCGCCGTATCGTCGTCCCGGGCGAAAAGCGCCACGGAAACGTCGCCCCGCTCCGAGTAGGTGCAGGCGGGAATGGCGCAGCGGTGCCACGCAAAGGTCCAGGGCAGATCACCGTCCCGGTCGCCCACGTATTCTTCACTGTCGCCCCAACCGTTGCCGTTGTAGCTGACGGCGGGGATCATGGTAAAGGAAGCGGTCGGCGTTTCCAGACACATGCGCATCCGGTCTACCGCCGTTTCGCTTGTCCGCGTCCAGAGCCAGACGCCGCTTTCCACTTCCGCAAGCGCGTCCGTGCAGCCCGGCGCGGGCTGAATGCGAAAGAGGATCTCGTTGCCCCGTACCAGGGAGTAAGTGCCGTCGTGCTTCAGTTCCATAGCCCACCTCACGTTCGTTTCTGTCCTCACTATACCATAGATAAAAAGGGGTTTCAAGCGCTTTGCCGCAAAGAACGTGGATTTTAAAAAAAGTGTATTTTTTGAAAAAACACGGCGTTTTTTTGCATGGCTGTTTTCCCAAAAGCGTGATATAGTCTTGATGAGAGAAGGGGGTGTTTCTTACGGAAACGACCGGTTTTGAAAGGATCTCGGACGAAGTTTATTTATTGAAAATACCGTTTGGACCCGTCTGGACGGGCGTCACGCTCATCGACGGACGGGAAAAGATCCTCATCGACAGCGGCGCGGCAAGCGCCGACGTGGACGGGATCCTCGTTCCCGCGCTGCAGGCGCTGGGGGTGGATCTTGCGGACGTGGCGTATCTGGTGAATACCCACAGCCACGGGGATCACATCGGGGGACACGCCCGCCTGCGGGAGCTGGGCGGCTTCCGGGTGGCGGCTTTTGAAAAAGCGGCGCCCAAGGTGGCGGATCCCGTTCCTTACGCCATCGCCACCCGCACCCGCTTCCCGGCGGATTCCCCCGCCCCGGTCTCCTCTTTGCGGGGCGTGCCGGTGGACGTGGTGCTCCGGGACGGCGACGTGATCGGAGACAGTCTTCGGGTGATCCATACCCCGGGGCACGACGACGACTGCGTGTGCTTTCTTCATTTGAAAACGGGCACCCTCATCACCGGGGATTCCCTGCAGGCGAACGGGACGATCTGTCAGGGAGTCGGCTTTTACAAGTCCTTGCCGGACTATCGCGCCACTCTGAAAAGGCTTTCCGACCTGCCGGTGGAAACGATCCTTTGCGGGCACGATTACGACGGGATCGGGTATCTGGTCCGGGGACGGGAAGCCGTCCGGGCGGCTCTGGCGTACTGCCGGGAGCGGGTAGAGACCTACGGCGCCTTCGTGGCGGCAAACAAAGACCTGCCCCCTCGCGAGATCGCCCGGGAGCTCATCCGGCGCCACGGCTGCGGAATGCCGGATAAACTCTTTATGGCTTTGTATACGGTAACGGAACATTTGAACGAACTGGAAAAGGAGCAAAAAAACAATGGCTGAAAACGTATTGATCACCGGCTCTTCTCACGGCATCGGCGCCGCCTGCGCCGCCGCCTTTGCCGAAAAGGGGTACAACGTGGGCGTCACCTACTGCAAGGATCCCGCCGGAGCGGAGGAGGTGGCGAAAAAATGCCGCGCCTTCGGCGTCCGCGCCGAAATTTACCGGGCGGATCTCTCCCTGCGGGAGGACTGCGTGAAGCTGATGGAGGCGTTCCTCGCCGACTTCGGCGTCATCCACGTCCTGGTGAACAACGCCGGCGGCGCCCTGAAGATCCCCGCGGGAGAATTTGAGGATATGCCCCTGGATTATTGGGACAGCCAGATCGCGCTGAACCTGAACGCCGCCGCCTATCTCTCCCGGGACGCGGTGCGGAATATGAAGCAAAACGGCATCCCCGGGCGCATCGTGAACATCGGCTCCATCCACGGGCACGTCACCTGGGTCAAGCGGAAGATGCTTCCGTACTGCGCCGCCAAGGGCGGCATCGAAATGTTCACCCGGGCGCTGGGGGTGGAGGTCGCCAAATACGGCATCCGTGTGAACTGTATCGCGCCGGGATTGATCATGACCAAGATCTCCGACCGCTATAAAAAGAGCGATCTGGAGGGCTTTCAAAACAAGATCCCCGTGGGCTTTCTGGGGCAGACGGAGCATATCGTTCCCGCCATCCTCTTTTTGGCGGACGAGGCGTCCAGCCGCTATATCGTAGGGCAGATTCTCACCGTGGACGGGGGACAGTCTGTTTCCGGCATCATCGACTGTATGAAAGAAGATTTTTAAAGGAGGCAGTTATGAAAGAGTACAAGGATATGCGCAGCAACTGGGAGTTCGGAGAAGCCTCCGAATGCCGCCGGGGTCTGATGTGCGGCATGGGCTACACGATGGAGGAGCAGAAGCGGCCTTTGATCGGTGTGGTGAATTCCTGGAACGAGTACAATCCCGGTCACGTGCATCTGGATAAGCTGGCGCAGCGGGTGAAGGACGGCATCCGGGACGCGGGCGGCTTGCCCGTGGAGGTGATGACCACCGCCGTATGCGACGGGATGGTGCTGAAGGATCCCCGGTATATCGAAGTGCCCAGCCGCAACCTCATCGCCGACCAGGTGGAACTCACCGCCGAGTCCAATCAGTTCGACGGCATGGTCATGCTGTCCACCTGCGACTCCATCGTGCCCGGTCATCTCATGGGCGCGGTGCGCTGCAACATCCCCACCGTCATCGTGACCGGCGGTTATATGCCCCTGGGCCATTGCCGTGGCAACGAGGTTTTGCATATCCACGCTCAGGACAAGGTGGGCACGATGCAGGCGGGCAAGATCGATCCCGATCTGTATAACGACCTCATCGAAAATTCCTGGGGCACCTGCGGCGCCTGCACTTCCATGACTACCGCCAATTCCATGTGTATGGTGGCGGAAGCCCTGGGGCTCTCCCTGCCGGGAACGTCCACCTCGGACGCCACCGGCTCCCGGCTGTACAAGATCGCCTATGAAGCCGGCAGACAGGTGATGAATTTGGTCTACAACGACATCCGTCCCAGAGATATCGTCACGGAAAAAGCCATCCGCAACGCCATCCGTATGGATATGGCGGTAGCGGCGTCCTCCAACCTGTTTCTCCACATTCCCGCCATCGCTTACGAGGCGGGTCTGCCCGGAAAATGGTGGGCGGAATTCGACAAGGCGTCCAACGAGGTGCCGCTTCTGTCTCACCTCGCCCCCGGCGGTCCCTGGTCCGTGAAGGATCTGGATCTGGCTGGCGGCATGCCTGCCCTGCTGCATAATCTGATGCCCCTGCTGGAAGGGGACGCGCTGACCGTGACGGGCAAGACCATGGCGGAAAACTGCGCCAACGCCGTCGTTTATAACAACGAAGTCATCCGCACCCTGGACGATCCCGTCTTCAAGGAGCCGGGCTTGGGCGTGCTGTACGGCAATCTCGCTCCCGAGGGATCGGTGCTGAAGCTCGCCGCCGTGCCGGAGGAATTGAAGGGCGGTTTCCGGGGCAAAGCGCGGGTGTTCGATACGCTGGACGAGGGGCTTGAAGCCCTGCGGGGGGGCAAGATACATCCCGGCGACGCCTGCGTCCTGCGCTTTTTGGGCTTGAAGGGGCGCTTCGGCACCACCGCCTTCACCTTCCAGGAGGAATTGAAGGGCTTTCCCGAACTGTACCGCAGCTGCGCCGTCATCACCGACGGGCGCTTCTCCGGCGGCACCAGCGGGCTGTCCGTGGGCTACGTTTCCCCGGAAGCCGCTCTGGGCGGACCTTTGGGGCTGGTGAAGGAGGGGGACGAGATCGAGATCGACGTGGCGAACCGCTCCATCACCCTTTGTATTTCGGAGGAAGAAATGGCGAAGCGGAAAGCGGCGTTCCACTGGACTTTCTCGGCGGAGGACTATCCCCCCTACCTGCGCCTGTTCGTGAAAAACGTCGGCTCCATGGCAAAGGGCGGCATTTGGGAATGAGAAGGAGAGTCCTGATCCTCGGCGGCGGGCTGAGCGCCTACACCGCCGCCCGGGAAGCGGTGAAGAGCGGGTGCGAGGTGATCCTCGCGCAGGACGGCGCGGGCGCCAGCCCCTTTATTCACGCCTTCTGCACCGTTTTGGGAGAGGACGACAGCGCCGCCTTTCTGTATGAGGATACTTTGCGATCCGGGTGCGGGCAAAATGATCCGACGCTTGTAAAGATCCTGGCGGCGGGCGCCGAAACGATCCCGGCGTACATCCGGGAATTGGGACTTGATTTTGACCGGGAAGGAGACAGGATCCGCCTGATCCGACCGCTGGGCGCCAGCGTGGCACGGGTGGCGAGCGTCGGCGGGCAGTCCGGTCCCACCCTCTTGAAGCGGCTGAAGGAGATCCTTGCCGCCTCCCCCCTTTTCCGTGAAAGAAAAAACACCCGCGCCGTGTCGCTCATCCTGCAAAACGGCAGGGTGACCGGCGCCCGGCTGTACGACCGGGAAACGGGATTCTTCTATGACCTTTCCGCCGGCGCCGTCATTCTGGCGACCGGCGGCTGGTGCCGGCTCTTCCCGCAAACCACCACGCCGGCGGATCTGAGCGGCGACGGGATCGCCCTGGCGTATCAGGCGGGCGCGCGGCTTTGCGATCTGGAATTTGTCCAGTTTGAGCCCTGCGCCGCCGTTTTCCCCGAGGCGCTTCGCGGCAAAAGCGTGATCACCACGCTCTTTTACGAGGGCGCGGTGCTGCGGAACAAAGCCGGTGAGCGCTTTATGCTCAAAGCCGGCATCGAGGGAGAAAAAGTGCAAAAAGACGTGCTTTCCCTCTGGATGGCGCGGGAGATCGACGGGGGCGGCGGATCGCCTCACGGCGGTGTGTATCTGGACTGCACGGCTGTCCCGGCGGAAAAATGGTCGGGGGTCTACGAGGCGTATTGGCAGCGCTACCGAGCCGTGGGGATCGATCTGAAAACGACCTGTGCGGAAGTGGCGCCGGCGGCGCACACCTCCCTGGGGGGCGTGATGATCGACGAAGCGTGCCGCACCACCGTTCCGGGGCTTTACGCCTGCGGAGAAGTGACGGGCGGGCTTCACGGCGCCAACCGTCTGGGAGGCAACGCGGGGCTGGAAACGCTGGTCTTCGGCGCCCTTGCCGGAAAAAGCGCCGCGGCGGAAGCGGCGGACGTCCCTCCTCTTCCCGAACGGCGCGCGCCGGCACAGCACGGACGACCGGAACCGGCGCTCCTGCGGGAAGCCTTCGGAAAGAAACTCGCCCTCGGACTTGGCGTGGAGCGGTGCGAGGAGCGGCTCCGGGAAGGGGTGGCATGGATCGAAAACGCGCTGGGATCGCCTTTCGATCCCGCCTGCCCGGAAGAGAAACGGCTGGAGAACGATCTGATCTGCGCCCGCCTTGCGCTGACGGCGGCGCGCATGCGGCGGGAAAGCTGCGGCTGCCATGTGCGGCTTGACAGCGTGGAAAGCCCGGAAAAATATCGTATCACCGTGCAAAAGCAAAACGGAAAAGCCCTCTTTGAAAAGAAAACGATCGAGGTGAGCAAATGAAACAAGTAGTTGTAAAAAAGAACCGTTACGCGGATTCCGTCAGTCTGATGAATTTGTCCGAGCAGGTGCTTGCCGTGCCCGGGGTGGAAAACGCCGAGGTGCAGATGGCGACCCGCGCCAACCGGGACACGCTGGCGGAGCTGGGCTATACCCTGCCGGAGGACGTGGGATCGGCGGATCTGGTCATCGCCGTCCGGGCGGAAAGCCGGGAGGCGCTCTCCGCCGCCCTTGCCCGCGCGGAAGAGCTTTTGGATCATAAGGCGCAGAGCGAGACCCGCTACAACGACCTTACCGACATCTCTCCCTGTATGGATCCCTATGATCTCTGTCAGATCTCCCTGCCCGGGGAGTACGCCGCCGCGGAGGCGAAAAAAGCGCTGGCGCTGGGGATGGACGTGTTTATGTTCAGCGACAACGTGAGCCTTGCGGAGGAAAAGGAATTAAAGACCCTCGCGGAGGAAAAGGGGCTTCTCGTGATGGGACCCGACGCGGGCGTTGCGCTGATCGGCGGGGTCGCCCTGGCGGCGGGGTCGATCAACCGTCCCGGACCTGTGGGCATCGTGGGCGCCTCGGGCAGCGGCGCGCAGGAGGTGGGCTGCCTCATTGAAAAATGCGGGCTGGGCGTGTCCGAGATCATCGGCACCGGCGGGCGCGACCTGTACCCGGAGATCGGCGGCATCACCATGAAGGCGGGCATCCGCCGGCTGGAAAAGGACGGGGATACCAAGGTGATCGTCCTGGTCTCCAAGCTGGCGTCTCTCGCCGTGATGGACGAAGTTTTGACGGTGGCGGACGCGTGCGCCAAGCCCGTGGTCGCCGTCTTCCTCGGCAGCGATGAAAACCTGTTTGAAAAGCACCGGGTCACCGGGGCGTTCAGCCTGGAGGAAGCCGCGCTTAAAGCGGTGAAGCTGGCGGGCGGGGACGTTTCTTCCTTCGGGTATTCCGACGAGGAGGTGGAGCGGCTCGCGGAAGCGGCGCTTCAAAAGCTCTCGCCGGAAAAGAAGTATTTCCGCGGCCTGTACTGCGGCGGTACCTTCACGGAAGAGGGGATGCAGTATTTCGCCGCCCACAACCCCGCCTCCCGCTTCTTCTCCAATTTGAAAACGGACTTTGCCGAAGAGCTGCGGGATCCGGAAACGTCCGAAGGTCATACCGTTCTGGATCTGGGAAGCGAGTTCTTCACGGCAAAAGCGCCCCATCCCGTGTTTGATCCCGAGCTGCGCTTGAAGCGGCTTCGCCGGGAGATCGCCGATCCCGAAACGGCTGTCGTTCTGCTGGACTTCATCACCGGTCCCGGCGTGGCGCGGGATCCCTTCACCGCCGTTGCCGAAGTGTGCGGGGCGCATCCGGAGCTGGTGTTCATAGCCGCGATCTGCGGATCGCCGGAGGATCCCCAGGACATCCGCCGCGCTGAAAAGACGCTTCGTGAAAAGGGCGTGATCGTCACGGCGAGCAATCACCAATCCGCGCGCCTGGCAAGCGCCATCATCAACAAACTGGACGGGAGGACGGCAAAATGAAGGAAAAACTTCGAGTGGTCAACGTGGGACTGAGTTCCTTTTACGACGCGCTGAAAGCGCAGGACTGCAAAGTGACGCAGATCGATTGGCGCCCGCCGGTCAAGCTGGACGCCGCGCTTTCCGCCCTGGTGGAAAAACTTACCACCGGGGAATTGGGACAAAAGATCGACCGCGCCAATCAGGACGCCGCCGATATGGTGATCAACGCCGATCCCGTGTGGGTGGACGTCCGTCCCGCCGGGGAGGTGGTGGAAGGGTTGGGAGATTATACCGTCACCCATTCCGGTCCCCCCATTTCCTATGAAAATATGGTGCGGCTGCATCAGCGGGGCATGGTCTCCGCCTGCCTGTTCGAGGGCTGGGCAAAGAATGAGGAGGAGGCGCTTGCGCTGATAGACAGCGGCAAACTGAAAATGATCTCCGCGCTGGATACCAACACCGTGGGCGCGGGCACCGGCATCATCACCAAATCGGTGGCGATGATCGTGATCCGGGATCGCAACAACGGCAAGATCGCCGCCACCTTCCCGGCGGAAGGGATCGTCTATCAAGGCGGCTTTTGCGGGTGGGGTCTGTATTCCGAAGGCATCGCGGAAAATTTGCGGGTGATGCGGGAGCGCCTTTTGCCGCCGATGGCGGAAGCGGCGAAGCGGATGGGCGGCTTGCCCCTGAAGACCATCCTGGCGGAAAGTATGCAGATGGGCGATGAGAACCATACCCGTCAGACGGTGGCGGATTTTCTCTTTGAACAGCGCCTGCTGCCCGAAATGCTCAAACTCATCGACGAGGATCACGACCGGGTGCTGGACAGCATTCGGTACATCATGGAAACGCCCCGCTTTTTCCACTGCTTCGGGCAGGGCGCCAGCCGTGCGGCCATGCTCGGCAACGTGGGCAGGGATTACTCCACCGTGGTGACCGCCGTGTGCGGCAACGGCGTGGAATTCGGCATCAAGATCGCCGCTATGGGGAACGAGTGGTTCACCGCCCCCGCGCCGATGATGGAGGGCAAATACACCTCCACCAAATACACCATCGCCGATCAGATCCCCTGGTGCGGCGACAGCTGCGTGGTGGAATGCGCGGGGCTGGGCGGACTTGCCGCCGCCGCGTCTCCCATCGTCTGCAACCTGCGGGGGATGACCCTGGCGCAAAGCATTGCCCAGACCCGGGAGATGGAGCGGATCTGCGTGAAGAAAAATCCCAATTATCCCATCCCCAATCTGGATTTCGATTTTCTCCCCGTGGGGATCGACGCCAGAAAAGTGGTCGCGGAGGGCATCGCCCCGGTCATTCACGGCGGTATGTTCAATAAGGAGGGCGGTTTGATCGGCGCGGGCATGGCGCGCGTCCCGATGGAATGCTTTGAAAAGGCGCTCGCCGCCTTTGCGAAGAAATACGGCGTTTGATATGGAAAAGATCTTCGTGATGAACCTCGGTACCACCAGCTTCAAATTCAAGCTGTACGGGTACGCGGGGGAAGAGGCGCAAGTCCTCGCCTCCGGCGAGGCGGAATGCGTGGGCGCGGAAACGAGCCGTTACGTCCTGCTTCTGCCGGAAGGCGGCGAAATACAGGGCGAGCGGCACCTGCCATCTCACGGCGCCGCCTTTGAAACTTGCATAGAGCTTTTGCGGGAAAAGGGTGTTCTCGTATCCTTTGCCGACCTTACGGCGGTGGCGTATAAAGCCGTTCACGGCGGGCGCCTCTCCGGCACCCGGATCGTGGACGACGATTTGCTTGCGGAGATGGAGCGGGTTTTGCCCCTCGCCCCCGCCCACAACGCCATTTATCTCTCCGCCATGCAGTCCATCCGGGCACGCTTCCCCGATCTGATCCAGGCGGTTCGCTTCGAGACCAGCTTCCACGCCACCGTTCCGGAAAAAAGAGCGGTCTACGGCGTTCCGTACCAATGGAAGGAGGAACTTGGGATCCGCCGCTACGGCTTTCACGGCTCCAGCCATCAGTACATCGCAGAAACGATGAAAAAGCTGGCTCCCTCCGCCCGGCGGGTCGTCTCCTGCCATTTGGGGGGCTCGTCCTCCGTCTGTGGGATCCTCGACGGAAAAAGCGTCGCGGTGTCCATGGGCGCCACGCCGCAATCCGGTCTGTTCCAGAACAACCGGGCGGGGGACTTTGATCCGTTCTGCCTGCCCTTTATCATGGAGCGTTACGGCTATACCTTGGAAGAGGTATTGAAGATCCTGTCCTCGTCCTCCGGCTTTTTGGGGCTTTCCGGCGTCAGCAACGACTACCGTCTGGTGGAGGAAGCCGCCGAAGGGGGCAACGCCCGCGCCCGCCTGGCGCTGGACGCCTTTGCTGATCAGATCAAGGGTCTGATCGGGCAGTATGCGGCGTATCTCGGCGGACTGGACGCGCTGGTTTTCACCGGAGGCATCGGTTTCGGCGCGGCGGAATTGAGGAGCCGGGTCTGTGAAGAGCTGGCGTTTCTCGGGGTGGCGCTGGATGAAAAAAAGAACGCCTCCGGCGCGGAGAGGATCAGCTCGGACGCAAGCTCTGTTTCGGTGTGGCGGCTGAAAACCGACGAGGAATCCGTGGTGGCGCGCTGCGTGCGGGATCTTCTGCGAAAGGGCGTATGAAAAGCGGGCGCTTTTACGGCGTCATTTCGCCCTGGGCAAAAAAACGCCTGGAAGCCGAAAGCGAGGGCGAGGTGGCTCTGGTCAATTCCCGGGGGATCTACCTTGCCGTTGCCGGGGAAATGCTCCTTTTGTGCGACGCCGCCTGGGGCGCGGTCCCCGCGGGGATCGCCCTGCGGGACTTTTCCTCACTCGCCGCTTTGCTTCCGACCGCGGGGATCCCCTTTTCCTTCCGGGACGGTTTGTTTGTGTGCCCCGGTACAACGGCGGAATGGGAATGGATCGAGGCGGCGCCGAACGACGCTTCCTTCACCCCGGATCAAACGGCTTTTCAAAAAGCCCTTTCCGTTTTGAAGCGGAACGCAAAACCGACCGGCTTTGCCCGCCTTGCTGCCGCTTTGTGGGAGGGCGCCCCGGGGGAGCCGGATCTCCGGCAGCGCCGGGCGTATGACGCGCTGACGGAGCTTCTTGCAGCCGCAAAAGAAAAAAACGCCCCCCGCACAGCGCGGGCGGCGGACAAATTGATGGGCTTGGGACCCGGGCTCACGCCCTCCGGAGACGACGTGCTGGTCGGGCTTTACTACGGATTGGCGCACAGCCCCCTCCGCGACGCGCCTGAATGCCTTGCTTTGAAGCAGGCGCTTTCCGGCGCCGGAGAGAAGACCGCCCCCGTCAGCGCCTCTCTGCTGAAGGCCGTTGCCTCCGGCGCGCCGTTCGAGCTTCTCGACGGCGCCTGGCGCGATCCGGAAAAGGCAGGCGACCTCGTAAAAGCAGGGGCGCATTCCGGAAGCGAAATGCTTTTGGGACTTTTGTGCGCTATGGCTCTCGTCACGGGATCTTCCGGGGGCTGAGAAGCCCTCCGGCTCCTTTATACGGCGCCGTTCTTGCGAAAACGCGCCGGCGTGGCGCCCGTGGCGTTTTTGAAAAAGTTGGAAAAATGAGAGGCGGAATGAAAGCCCAGCTCCGCGGCGATCTCTCCCACGGGCTTTCGGGTGGTGAGCAGGAGCTTTGTCGCCCGGTTCAGCCGCATTTGCAGGACGTACCGGTGCAGGCTCATGCCCGTGTTCCGGAGCGTGAGCCGGTTGAGGTAATTGGGATTGTAAAACAGCGCCGCTCCGATCTGCCCGTTGGTGACGTTTTCTCCGATGTGTTCGTCCACGTATTGAAACAGCCGGATGATCACGTCCCCGGCGTCCACCCCCGTTTCCTTCGTTCGCGCCAGATCGAACAGGACCTCTTTGAACAGCGTGGAGCTTTTTTCCTTGAAGAAAAGATGCCGCAGGTGGAATTCCTGAATGATCTCCTGCAGCTTCGACTCCGCAAACGCCCCGTTTTCCAGGATCATCGGGCGGGAAAAGGAGGGCGCGTCGGAAAACGAAACGCGCCCGTGGGCGGCGCTCTTTACGAAAGAAGCGGCAGGGCAGGGGGGCAAAAACGCCGTCCGGGCAGCCCATTCCTGGGTAAAATCAAAATCGAATACCGCCATGGTGATCTCGCCCTTCGGCTGAAATTGATACAGCGTTCCCGGTTGAAACAACACCAGTACCCCCCGTTTCAGCGTCACGGTCTCCTTTTCGATCAAAAGCTCCGCTTCCCCCTTTAAGGTGTAAAACAGGCGGGAGTCGTAGGTCTTGCTGGGGCCTCGCAAAGCGGAAAAGGAAAGGGTGTTGGCAAAGCGGATGAACGGAATGGCTTGGATCAGTTCCATGGTTTTCCCCCCTTGACAGATCTTGGAACAGTATAGCACAAATTGCAAAAAAACACAACCGCCCCTTCTCTTTTTCCCCGAAAAAAGCGAGCGGGCGCAGCAAAAAGTTGCGAAAAATACATTTTTATGACGGCACTTTCTCATGCCGGTAAAAGCGCTGAGCGCGGAAAGAAGGAGTATCATGGATCAAAACTTGCTGGAAATCACCCAACACGACGGCGCCGGCTTCAAGCCGCTGGTCATCCGGGAGGGGTGGCGCGCCGCCATCCTCAACGACGACCCCGCCAAATACCGCCTGGAAAACCTGTGCGACTTTGAGCGGCACAACAAGACGGACGAGGTCTTTGTTTTGCTGGAGGGACACTGCACCCTGCTCATCGGCGACGGAAAAGGGGAGGACGTGGGCACCATCCGTCGGGTGGAAATGGAGAAGAAAAAGTTTTATAACGTGCGCCAAGGCGTGTGGCATAACCTGCTGGGGGAAGCGGGGATGACGCTGATGGTGGTGGAAAACGCGGACACCTCCCGGCAGAATTCCGATTTTGTGTCCGTCCCCGTCCACCGCATTCCGAAGGGAGATGAAACTCATGCGTGAGTCCGTTTTGAAACAGATCCGGGAAAAGAAAGTGATCGCCATTGTCCGGGGCGTTTGGGGCGAGGAAGCGAAAGCCCTTGCCCGGGCGCTGTATGACGGCGGCATCCGCTTGATGGAGATCACCTTCGATCAAAAAGACCCCGCGTCCTGGCGGAAAACGGCGGACGCCATCGCCGCCGTGGGAGAAGCCTTCGGCGGGGAAATGACGGTGGGCGCCGGCACGGTGATCCTGCCCGAGCAGCTCCTTCTGGCAAAGGAAGCCGGCGCGTCTCTCATCATCTCCCCCGACAGCAGCGAGGAGATCATACGCCGCACCGTGGAGCTGGGATTGGTCTCCATCCCCGGCGCCATGACCCCTTCGGAGATCCTGGCGGCGCGGCGCTGGGGCGCGGACTTCGTCAAAGTCTTCCCCGCGGGGAGTCTGGGCGCGTCCTATCTGAAAGCCATCGCCGCTCCCATCAATCACGTGCCCCTTCTGGCGGTGGGCGGCGTCAACGAGAATAACCTGGGGGACTTCCTTGCCGCCGGCGCCGCGGGCGCGGGCATCGGCGGGAACCTGGCGAAAAAGGACTGGGTGAAGGCAGGGGACTTTGCCCGCATCACCGAAACGGCGCGAAAGATCACCGACGTGATCGCGCGCTTCCCCGGATAAAAGCCGAAACGCAAAAGCAAAAAAGAAACGGAGTCTCCGTTTCTTTTTTTGCGTCTTTCCGGGCGCGGGCGGATCTTGTCGAAAACTTGCGGGACGTTTTTTATCGTTTTCCTTTGACATTTTTCCCGCTTCCTATTATACTGAGGATAAACTCGAAAAAAGAGTAAAAAATAAAAGAACAGACGAAGAAAGAAAAACGAGTTATGGATCAGAAGCATTCGGAAGATTCCGTTCAAACACAACAGATACGTCCGCGCCCCGTCCGCACGGTCTCCCCGTCCCCCGAGAGCGGATCCCGGGAGGATGCCGCGCGCCCTGCCGCGCAGACCAAAACCGCGCAAAGGACTCTGCCGCCCCGCACCGGGACGGCTCGCCCCACGGCGCAGCGCACCATCCCGCCCCGAAAAAAGCAGCCTGAAAAGGAGCCCGCCGGGAAAAAGGAGGGCGTGCCGGGTGCGGTGAAAGGGCTTATGTACTACGGCTTTTTCCCTTTGTCCCTTTTATATCTGGAAGTGATCCTGCGGCTGTTCGTTTCCGACGCCCGCGTTTTTGACGGCACCCTGCCTTACGTCGTCTTCTTCTCGCTGGCGTACGGCGGCTTCCTCTGGTTTATCGGCAACGTGATCCCCGCCCGGAAAGCGGCGCGGATCGTGGAGGGCGTTCTGCTGGGCGCCGTCACCGTGTTCGTTTGTATCAACTATTGCCTGAAATCCTTCTTCGGCTTTTACTATTCCCTGTCGGCGATGCTCCGCCTGGGCGGGGACGCCGCCACCCAATTTGCGGGGAACACCGTCGCCATCATTTTTTCCAGCCTGGGCTTCATCATTCTGGCGTTTATGCCCATGCTTATTTACGTGTTCCAGTGGAAGTATATCCTGCCCGACCGCATCACCAAGCTTCGCTTCAGCCTGATCGTGCTGGCGCTGGCGATCCTTCTGCGGCTGGGGGTCGGTCTAACCGCCAACTTTGCCGGGAACCGCGCCGTGTACCGCGGCGATTATGACGCCAACGCCGTCATCCCCCGCTTCGGTGTGCTGACGGGTCTGCGGCTGGAGGTGAAAAACGCCATCTTTGGCTCTTCCGGCAGCGGAGAAGAGCTGGACAACTTGCTGTCCGACGCCAAGGATCAGGGCAAGATCGACGGCTTGTCCGGTCCCGACGGGGAACCGGTGACGCAAACGGAGACCCGGGAGCCCGAGCCGGTGGTCTATGATCCCAACGTGATGGATATCGACTTTGCCGCCCTTGCCGCTTCCACCTCGAACGACACCCTGAAATCTCTGGATCAGATCTTTCTGGAGACCCAGCCCACCAAGCAGAATCCATACACAGGGCTTTTCAAGGGTAAAAACCTCATTGTTCTCACCTGCGAAGCGTTTTCTCCCTACGTGATCCGGGAGGATCTCACCCCCACCCTGTATAAGCTGAGTCACGAGGGATTTGTTTTCAACAACTTCTATCAGCCCGACTGGACGCAAAGCACCACCGGCGGCGAGTTCGCCGCCATGAGCGGCATCGTGCCCACCTGGGTGGGCGGCGCCCCCGCCTTCTACGGCACGGTGGGTCACGCGATGCCCTTCGCCCTGGGCAATCAGTTCCGCTCCCTGGGCTACGCCACCCGGGCGTATCACAACAACGCTTTCGATTACTATAACCGGGACAAGACCCACCCCAATATGGGGTACGATTATAAGGGCATCGGCAACGGGCTGGTGCTGGAGAACCGCTACGGCTGGCCGGAATCCGACCTGGAAATGATGAAGGCCACGGTGTCGGAATACGTGGATGAATACGCCGCCACCGGAAAACTGTTCCATACCTACTATATGACCGTCAGCGGCCATTGCAACTACGGCTGGAACGTGAACAATATGTCCAAGAAAAACCGCGCCGTCACGGAAAACATGCCCTACTCCGAGACCGTGCAGGCGTACCTGGCTTGCCAGCTGGAAGTGGAATACGCCGTGAAGTACATCGTGGACTACTGCGCGGAAAAGGGCGTTTTGGACGACGTGGTCATTATGCTCACCTCCGACCATTACCCCTACGCCATGACCCAGAATTCCGGCACGGACTACTATCAGGAATTGGAGCCTCAGCCCTACAGCGAAAAGACCACGGAGCGGTATCGCAACACCCTCATCCTCTGGTCCTCCTCCATGAAGGAGCCGGTGGTGGTGGACGATCCCTGTTCCTCCATCGATATGGTGCCCACCATTTCCAACCTCTTCGGCTTGAAGTACGATTCCCGGATCCTCAGCGGCAGGGATATCCTGGATTCCGATTACGACGTGACCGATCCCGCCTCCCGTCAGCCCTTCGTGGTGTTTGTGGATAAGGGACCGGGCGTCAGCTGGGTCACCTGCGCCGGGGTCTACAACGCCTACACCAAGACCTTCACCCCCAACGAGGGCTATGAATCCTTTGCGGACAGCCAGGATTATATCAACGCCATGACCAAAAAAGCGCAGAATATGTGCAAGGTGGGCAAGCTTTTGGTCAGCAGCGACTACTACGCCCACGTGTTTCAGTAAAGGAAGGGACGCCCCCGCCGCAAGGCGTGCGTGATATTCCTCGCTCATACGACAAAACAAAAACACCCCCACCGGGGGTGTTTTTGTTTTGGGATCAACAGACAGAATAGCCCAACGGCAAAAATG
>CAMPCJ010000026.1 GCA_946645685.1 uncultured Clostridia bacterium
GCAGGAAATCCAAAAGCAAAGCCGGGACAGCCGCCTTGTCCGCCTTCTCGAAGAAGGGGAACAAAAGCGTGTCCAGACGACCCAGGGTGCGCAGACGGGTGCCGTCGAAATACTGCTGGAGATAATAGTACAAAATGACGGTCTGCAGCGCTTCATACAGGGTTTCGGGGGCGCCCTTCGTCAGATGCTCCAGCCCGTTTGCCATCTCCTCCCGCCCGGCGCTTCTCGCGCTTTCCGCCGCACGGGCGGTAAAACGCAGGGCGGCGTCATAGACCCGGGCGATCTCCCGGTAAAAACGCTTTTTGTGGGGATCGTTCCCCGCCCTGTCTTTGTAGCGGTCGATCCGCTGCCGCAGTCCGTAAACGCCCAGCCCGATCACGTCCTCCCAGCAGGCGCTGGTGTGACCGAAGTCATAGGTGCCGAAATACAGTTTCGCCTCCATCCCGTCCGCGCAGGCGGGAGAGCGGACGATGGACTTTGCGGCGAAATACCGCTGCCGCTCCACCTCGTCCCGCACGCCCCTGCCGTCCACCGCCACCATAAAGCGGTTGATCGCGGGCACGGTGATCTTACAATGATCCATCAAATAAACGTCCACGTCGCACTCGGACTTGAGAACGTCCTCTTCCCCGTCGGGGGCTGCCAGCTTCAAAGCAGCGTCCAAAAGCGCCTTTTCATGTTCGGTCATGGGATCACTTCCTTTCCATATCAGTGTACCCCCGCCGCCCGCATCTGTAAAGGAGAAAAACCGCAAAAATTATACTTTTAAAAAGCAAAACAGGCGTTTTCTGTTGACAGAATTGCAAAAACTGATATAATCAAAGCAGATCCCGGAAAGGAGAGATCATCGAAATGGAATTTGCCCGGAAGAATCTTTTTATCACGGCTATGCACCGGGTGATCGCCTCTTCCATGAACTACCGCGCCCGCCCCAACGTAAGGAACGACCGTCCCTGCGACGCGCTGGTGTACGTGCTGGACGGCGGCTGCCGGTACACGTTTCGGGACGGGACGGACTTTACCGCCTCCCCGGGGGACCTGGTCTACCTGGCGGCGGGCTCCTCTTATACCATGCGCCTTTTACCGGGCGTTTACAGTTATATTTATTGTGATTTCGATTTTTCCGAGAAGGATCCCGATTCCTCCTGCCGCTGCACCGTGGGTAATCCCGGGGAAACGGAAGCGGTGGTGCGGCGGCTGCGGCGCGCCTACAAGCGAAACGACTTCGCGGACTGTATGTCCCTTTTGTACCGGGTCTATGGAGAAATGCTCGCTTCCCTTTCCGCCGCCTACGTGGGCAAAGGCGCCAGGGGGCGCCTGGAGGAGAGCCGCAAGCGGATCGACCGGGCGCTTTCCGATCCCACCCTGTCCGTGGGGGCGCTGGCGGAGGAGGCGGGGATGAGCGAGGTTTATTACAGAAAGCTCTTCCGGACGCTGTATCACACCTCCCCCTCGGCGTATCTCATTTCCGCCCGGCTCCGGGCGGCGGAGGAATTGATGCAGTACACCTCTCTGCCCTTGAAGGAATGCGCGGCGCGATCCGGCTTTTCCTCGGTGCAGTATTTTTGCCGGATCTATCGCAAAAAGCGGGGCGTCACCCCCTCCCGCTGGCGAAAGGAAAACCGAACGCTGACCCCGTGATCTTTTTGTATAAAGCGAAACACCCTGCCACGCTCCGACCGTTTCTCGGTCTGCACGGGGCAGGGTGTTTTTTTGCGCCTGCGTGGCTCCGCGGCAGGAAAACATCTGTCCGTAGGGCGAAATCATGCAAATTACCGGATTAAAAAGAAAAGAAAATCGGGAGAAAAACAAAAGAAAAGTAAAATGTACAAAAAGAGGCGCTTGAAAAGGTAAATATATGTTGTTTTTGTACCAAATCCCGCTATAATGTTGTCAGTGGGGCTGTGAAAACGGCTCTGTCTTTACATTCTCTCGGGATCCCGGAGAAGGAGGATCATTTGTGAACATTTTAGTCTGTATCAAGCAGGTGCCCGGCTCCGGCAACGTGGAAGTGGATCCGGTCACCGGCACCCTGAAGAGAAGCGGGGTCAAAAGCAAAATGAATCCCTTTGATCTCTACGCTCTGGAAGCGGCGCTGTCCTTATGTGAAAAAGAGGGCGGCACGGTGGAGACCCTCACCATGGGTCCTCCCCAGGCGAAGGAGATCATCATCGAGTCCGTCTGTATGGGCGCAAAGCGGGGGTTCGTTTTGTCCGACCGCGCCTTTGCCGGGGCGGACGTCCTTGCCACCGCCCACACCCTCTCGCAGGGGGTCAAAAAGTGCGGGACGTACGATTTGATCTTCTGCGGCAAGCAGACCACCGACGGCGACACCGCTCAGGTGGGCGCGGAAATGGCGGAGTTTTTGGAATTGCCCGGCGTTGCCAACGTCCTGTCTTTTGACGAAGTGAAAAGCGGGTCTGTCACGCTGAAAGCCTCTCTCGACGGCGAGGTGGTGCGCATGACGGTGAAGACCCCCTGCGTGATCAGTATGGACAGAGACGTCAATATGCCCCGTCTTCCCTCTTACCGGGTGAAAAAGGGCATCACCGACGACGCGGTGACGTTTTTCTCCCTGCAGGAAATGAACGATACCGACGCCAACCACTACGGACTTCTCGGCTCTGCGACCCAGGTGGAGCGGATCTTTCCCCCGAAGCATGACAAGGAGCGCCGAGTGGTGGAGGGCTCCGCCGCGGAGCAAACGGAGGCGATCTTCGATCTGATTCGCCGCAAGAAACTGATTTAGGAGGCGCGTTATGGGAAAGCTTATCATCGATCAAAGCCGCGTCACCCCGGAAAAAGCCGACTCGCTTACCGGCGTTTGTCCCTTCGGCGCCATCACCTACGCCGACGGAAAGCTCTCTATTTCCGCCGCCTGCAAAATGTGCAAGATCTGCACCAAAAAGACCGGCGGCGTCATCCGTTACGAAGAAACGGAAAGAAGGGCGGTGGACAAATCTCTGTGGCAGGGCGTGACGGTCTATGTGGATCACCGGGGCGGCACGATCCACCGCGTCACCTATGAACTGTGCGGGAAAGCCCGGGAGCTTGCCGCCGTCACCGGTCAGCCCGTGTACGCCCTGATCATCGGAGACAAAACGGAGGCGATCGCCCATCGCCTGCTCCGTTACGGCGTAGACAAGGTCTTCGTTTATGATGATCCCGTCTTCCGGGGCTTTCGCGTGGAGCCGTATACCGCCGCGTTTTGCGATTTTATTGAAAAAAATCGCCCCTCCTCCGTCCTTATCGGCGCGACGGATCTGGGAAGACAGTTAGCCCCCCGGGTCGCGGCGCGGTGCCGCACCGGTCTCACGGCGGACTGCACGTCGCTGGAAATGAAGGAAAACACCAACCTGGTCCAGATCCGCCCCGCTTTCGGCGGCAACATTATGGCGCAGATCGTTTCCGCCTATACCCGACCCCAGTTCTGCACCGTCCGATACAAGGTGTTCGCCGAGCCGGAGCCCGGCGAAGAAAAAGGGGAGATCGTGTCCATGACCCTGCCGCCGGAAAAGGCGCTTTCCGCCATAGAGCTTCTCTCCTCGGAAGAAAAGCCGAAGGACGTTGACATCAGCGAAGCGGACGTGATCGTGGCGGTGGGCAGGGGCGCCTCGGGAGAAAAAGAGCTGGCGCAGGCCGGAGAGCTTGCGGATCTTTTAGGCGGCGTGGTCGCCTGCACCCGTCCTCTGGCGGAAAACAATCTGTTCGATTCCAAGCACCAGATCGGCTTGTCCGGCAGGACGGTCAAACCGAAATTCATTCTGTGTCTGGGCATTTCCGGCGCGGTGCAGTTTGCCGCCGGGATGAAAGGCGCCGACGAGATCGTCGCCGTCAACATGGATCGCACCGCCCCCATCTTCGACATTGCCGACTACACGGTGGTGGGTGACGTACAGGAGATCCTGCCCCGGCTGATCGCAAGGATCAAGGAGGCGAAAGCGCATGTACAATAAAGTGACGGAAGCGGAAAGAGACGCTTTGATCAAAATTGCGGGGGCGGAAAACGTTCTGACCGGCGGCGCCATCAATCCGGACTACGCCCACGACGAGCTGGGCGGCGTTGAGAATATGCCCGAGGTCCTGGTGCGCCCCGGCAGTACGGAAGAGATCGCCGCCGTCATGAAGCTGGCTTACGAACGCGCCATCCCCGTCACCGTCCGGGGCAGCGGCACGGGTCTGGTGGGCGGCGCCGTCCCGGTGAAAGGCGGCATTTTGCTGGAAACAAAGCGGCTGAACAAGATCTTGGAGCTGGATCGGGAGACCCTCACCGTTACGGTACAGCCCGGCGTGCTGCTGATGGAGCTTGCCGCCTTCGCGGAAGAAAACGATTTGATGTATCCGCCGGATCCCGGTGAGAAATCCGCCACCATCGGCGGGAACATCTCCACCAACGCGGGGGGGATGCGCGCCGTGAAATACGGCGTGACCCGGGACTATGTGCGGGGACTGACGGTGGTGACTCCCACGGGGGAGATCCTGCGGCTGGGCGGCAAGGTCGCCAAGAACAGTTCCGGCTACAGTCTGAAGGATCTGGTGATCGGATCGGAGGGAACGCTGTGCGTCATCTGCGAAGCGATCTTAAAGCTCATCCCCCTGCCCAAGGTCTCCCTTTCTCTCCTGGTTCCCTTCCCCGACCGGAAAAGCGCCATCGAAGCGGTACCGAAGATCTTCGGCTCCGGGGTCACCCCCACCGCCATCGAATATATGTCCCGGGACACCATTTTGTTTTCCGAGGACTATCTGGGCAAGAAATTCCCGGACACCAAAAGCGACGCGTACATCCTGCTCACCTTTGACGGCAGCACGCAAGCCCAGGTGGAAAGCGATATGCGCCTGGTGGCGGATCTGT
Organism: uncultured Clostridia bacterium; assembly: GCA_946645685.1. Lineage (GTDB taxonomy): Bacteria > Bacillota > Clostridia > Oscillospirales > SIG627 > RGIG5579. Next base: position 4,853 of record CAMPCJ010000026.1, read on the forward strand.
GTCTGGACATCGGCGCGACGGACGTGTTTATGCTGGACACGGACGAGCGAAAGAAATCCGTCTGGTCGGCGCGGGGCGCCTTTCTGGAAGCCATCAAAGCTTCCACCACCCAAATGGACGAGTGCGATGTGGTGGTGCCGGTGAACCGGGTGGATGACTTCATCAAATTCACCCACGTCCTGGCGGAAGAACAAAACATCCGCATCCCCAGCTTCGGTCACGCGGGCGACGGCAATCTCCACGTGTATATCTGCCGGGACGGGCTGGACGAGGCGACCTGGAAAAAGAAGCTGGGCGCCTGCTTTGACCGGATGTATGAGACCGCCGAGGAGATGGGCGGGCTGGTCTCCGGGGAACACGGCATCGGCTACGCCAAGCGGGACTATATGAAAAAGCAGTACGGCAGCGTTCCGGTGGAACTGATGCAGGGGATCAAGAAGGTTTTCGACCCCAAGGAGATCCTGAATCCCGGAAAGATCTGTTACTGAAAAAAGAAGCGGAAGGCGCTGCCTTCCGCTTCTTTTTTTCTATTCACTTTTGACGGCGCAGCAGAACCGATTCCACGCACACCGCCGCAAGAGCGGTGACGGCGGCGTACAGCAAAAGCGTCAGCGCGGATCGGGAGGAATAAACCCCCTTCAGGTAATGGTAGGACGGAAGGAGCGCGGACAGGGGCGTCGCCCCGGAAAGATCCAGAAAAACGGGGGTGAGCGCCAGGGTCAGAACGGCGGTGAAAAGCGCCGCTACGGCAAGCCTTCCCGGGGTGCGCAAAAGCGCCAGGAGCAGCAGGGAAAAGCCCCACGCCGCCAGCGCGTACAAGGCGATCAGCACCGCCTCATACCCGGGATCGGTCATCAGTCCTCCCAGCCAAAGAGAAACGTACGCCGCAACTGCCAGATCCGCCGCAAAGACGAATACCGTCGCGGCGCGCAAAGGCACGCGGCGGGACGGGGCAAGCATCAGGTACACGCCCTTTTTTTCATCCTCGGCGCAAAGGATGGCGGCGGCGACGCCGCCTTCCGCCAGAAGGAGCGCCAGCAGTCCGCGGGCAGGCGCCGTCAGCACCTTCCCCATTTTCACCTCTTTACCGCTCACGTCCCGGAATTCCACCCGAATGCCCTCCTCGTGTCCCGCGCGGTACAGTTGCCGCATCTCTTCTTCCGTTGGCGCGGGAGAAGCGCCCACAGACAAGACGCGCTCCCGGAACAGGGTGTAAGAGATCCGGGGAAAAAGGAGGGTGAACAGGCGCTCCCGTACCAGGGAGGTCACGGCGCTTTCTTCCTTCTCCACAACGATGACGGCAACGCTGTCTTCCTTGCCGTTCACAAAGTTCTTCAAATGCTCGTCAAAGCCTTTGGGGATGATCCAGGCGAAGTTGGCGGCATTGCCTTCCACTTCCTCCCGGGCGTCTTCTTCCGAAAGAGCGCGATGGGCGCGAATGACGCCGTTCAACGCCAGCATTTCTCTGCCGAACGCCTCCGCCGCTTCGTCGCTCTCATCCCAGCAAACGGCGACGGACAAAAAGCCCCGGGTTTCCCCCACCACGGAGGAAAGAGCCGCCGTCAAAAGGGGCATGAGCAGTAAAATGACGAGAAAGGCGGGCTTTTTGAACGCGCGCTTTTCCAGCATCCAAAGCCAAAGCAAGGCTTTTTTGACCGATGTGATCGCTTTCTTCATACGCCGTCACCTGCCATTTCCACCCGACGGGTCAAACAGCTCAACGCCAAAAACAACAGGAAAAAGCCGAGGAGGGGCAGCCCGTCCCGGAAATGATACCCGGACAGAAAGCGGATGGCAAAGCTGGCGGGCATCGCCTTCCCCACGGCGCGTAATAACGGCGGGAAAAAGTCCTTGGTGTAAAAGCAGCCGGACACGTACCCGACGGCAAGAGCGGTCAGGGTCTGGATCAGGACTGCCGCCACGGTGCCCTTCGCCGCCTGATACAACAGAAAGTGCAAGGCGGAAAAGCACAGGGTGACCGCCGCCAGGCGAAGCAGGAAGCGCCCTTCGCTCCCGGCTTCAAAAAACACCGTTTCCAAAACGCCCGGCGCGGCGAAACGGACGACCGTCCCCGCCAGAAGCGCCGTGGACAGGATGCCGATCAGACTCAAAAGAGCGAACGGAACGTATTCCGCCAGGATCTGACGGACGGCGCCCAGCCCCGCCGCGCGAAGCAAGCGCTTGTTCTCCCCGTTTTTCCGGGAGAAGAGCGGCGCACAGCAAACGCCCCACACCAAAACGAAGAACGTGACCAGGGAAATGCCCAGATACCCGGCAAAGCCCTGCCCCGCCATGACCCCATATTCGTCCACGTCAAACAGTTTTTCCCGGCTCAGGATCACCCCGGTAAAGCCGGTGGTGACCTCTTCGGGATACCGGGCGTATCCGCCCTTTGTCCGCACGGTCTGCACGTATCTCTGCAAGCCGTTGATGGCGTCCTGTCCGTCGCCGAACAAGCGCGCCATCGCGTGGGCGATCTCATCGGACAGGGCGTTTCCCAGCCCGGAGGACGTGGGGGAGGTCACGTACGTCAGCGTGACCGGCTCCCGGGCGTAATACTTTTCTTCAAAGCCCTCCGGAAAAATGACGTAGGAATGCAGCTCGCCCGCCATCAGGCTTTCGTGAGCCGCCTCTTCCTCCAGTTGCTCCAGCCGCACGGAAAAGCCCATACTATCCATATTGTTCATGGCGAACAGCACCATTTGGATATACGGATCCTCCACGTCGCCCACCACGCCGATCTTCACCCGGACCTTGTCCTCGTCGTCCCGGTAGGAGCGGGACGCGTTCACCGCGTAAAGCCCCACCGCCGCCAGGAGCAGCAGGCTGATCCCCAAAACCGCCGGGAGATGCCGCCATGCGCGGGCGATCTGCAAACGCAGATACGGCAGAAAGCGATCCTTCATTGCAGCGCCCCCGCCATTTCCTCCACGGAAAGGGCGCCGTCATACGGCGTCAAAACGCCGTTTTTCAGCAAATACAGGGAATCGCAAAGCGCGGCCTCCTGCAAATCGTGGGTGACCAGCAATATGGTGCCGCCGCCCCGGGTGAACGCGCGAAAATAGGCAGTCAGATCCGCTTTGCAGGGCAGATCCAGCGCGGCGGAAGGCTCGTCCAAAAGCAAAACGTCCGGATGGCGGCTCATGGCACAGCCGATGGACAGCCGCTTTTTCATACCCCCGGACAGACGGGAGACGGTCTTGTTCAGAAATTCTCCAACGCCCAGGAGCTTTAAAAGGCCATTGTCCAATTCCTTCTCCATCTGCTTCTTATCAAACCATAAAAGCAGGTTGTCCCGGGCGGAAAGCTCCTCAAAAAGAGGCGTTCCCTGCGGCACGTAGCCAACGACCCGCCGCAAGGTCTTTTCGTCCTTCAACAGATCGGCGCCGTGCCATAAAAACGCGCCGGCATCGGCTTTCCGGATGCCCGCCAGGATGGAGAGCAAGGTGGACTTTCCCGAGCCGTTTCCGCCCAAGATCCCGACGCAGCTCCCGGCACAGCAGCGGAGCGAGGCACCCCGCAAAACTTCATGGCGGCGGAATTTCTTACAAATGCCCCGCAGTTCCAGATCATCCATGGATCTGCCCCATAAGGTCGGTGAAGAACGCGGTGGGAACGCCCGCCTCCTCCAGATTGGCGACGATCTTCATCAGCACCTTGAAGCTTGCGATCTTTTCCCCGTATTCACTGATATCCATACCGCCCTCCACCGGCTCGATGGCAGGATCTTTGCTGTTTTTGACTTCCTCCAGAACGGTGAACAGATCGTTTCCCCCGGGGCACAGGCTGCATTTGATCGTGCCGCCCGACGATGTGCAATCCCCTTCTATCTTGAAGGCGATTTTTTTCAGAGCGGCTCGGGGAAGGTCAATATCCGATCCGTCCAGGATCTCGTTGATCATGGAATCGAAAGCTTCCCCGCCGAGACGGATGGTAACGGTCCCGTTGACAAAAAACATATTTCGGAGGGAGACGTCCAGGCGTTCCACGGAAACGTCGGCAAATTTCTCGCCGCCCATCGTCATGACAAGTTCGCCTGTGATCCGGTCGTTTTTCTCGCTTCCGCTGCCGTACAAACCGGCGACTTCTTCCCCTTCCACTGCCGACCGGTAGCTGTATCCGAACTTGCCGCCGCTCCGGGGGAAGAGGTAGGAAACGGTGCTGCCGCCGAAGGTCTCTTCGACGCCGTGGATGGTCCCGTCGGCGGCGACGAACACGCGGATGGAAACCGGCTCGTCACCGAGATCACCCGTTTCTTCCAAAAGGGTCTTCAGGCTTTCCTGAAACGTCTCCCGGGAAGGAGCGGCGCCCTCCGCGAAGAAAGCGCAGGCGATCCCGTACAATTCGTCGTCCGCCGCCGCCTCTTCCAGCAGCGAAGAAACGATCGCCCTGCCCTGTTCTCCGTCCACCACGACCGTGAACCAGGTGCCCTTTTCCGTAACGCCGTCCACGGTCAATTCACCGTTTTTCTCACGCTCTACCGCCTTATCGTCCAGCGCCCGCAGTGCGCTCTTTCCGTACCGGGAAAGTATGGCGGCGCTCTTTTCATAGGATGGCAAGGACAAAAATCCGCTCAGGAAGGATGAGGGAGAGATCCCGTCTTCTTCCGCCGCCATTTGATCGAAAAAGCCGGCAAGGTCCAGCCGGAAATACTCGTCGGAGATCTGGTCGATGCGGGCGTGAAGCACCATGGTCTCCCGCTCCAGATAATACGCCCCGGAAAGGATGTCCACGTCGTTCAGCCGCAGAGCGACCGTCCCCGCGTATTCTCCCCCGGCGGCGCTTGTTTGGGTCGCCACGGAAACGCTTTTCAGCCAGGAAAGATCCACCCCCGCGCCGTTTTGAAGAACGCCGGTCAAGTCGGGAGAAAACGCCAGAGAAACGGTCCTTTCTTCCCTGCCGCCCTTCTCCGTACCCGAAAGGGGCGAGAGAGAGGGCGCATTTTTCGCCAGGTCGTCAATGGCGGTATCGCACACCGCGCGGAAATGATCGGCGGGGGAAGCGAAGGTCCCGTTCCACCAGTTCCGGATCATGTTCCATCGAAGCGCGGCAAAAACGCCCGCCGCGGCGGCGACCACCAGGATCAGGATCAGCGCGATCAAGCCTTTTTTCTTTTTGCGGGGCGCCCTCCCGGGCGCTTCTTCCGGCGCGGGCGTTCCGTAAAACGCCGCAGCCCCCGCCGAGGGGATCTGTGAATTTTGCTCCGTCGCTGTCTCGGCGCCGACGGAACGCTCTTCCGGAGCTTGCTCCGCCGCTTCGGCGGCAACGGGAGCGCCGCATTCCGGACAGAACTTGACGGATTCGTCGCAGGTATTTCCGCATTTTGAGCAGATCATATCATATCTCCTTTTCCGTATGATTACGGGCGTCTCTCCCGGAACGATGGTAACGGGATCCGGCGTCCGTTGTCAAGAAATCTCTGTGGGATCCTTTTCCGCCCGGGGCAGGATGACCCGCAGGGCGCCGGGGATCATGCGAATGGTCGGATCCTTGAGGCGAAAGATCTCTCCGTCCGCCTGAACCACCACGGGCTTATCGGACAACAGCTTTACGGTCTTACACCGCCGGTAGAACAGATATTCCTTCATGGACTCCATATGAAGCCCCTTTTGATAGTCCCCCACGTATTTCAGGAATTTGAAACGGGAAATGGTGGGAATGGCGATGAAGTCGATCAGCCCGTCGCTGATATTGGCGGTGGGGGTCGCCTTGAAGCCGCCGCCGTAAAACCTGCCGTTGCCCGCCGCGGCGATGGCAAGGTTTCCCTTCCCCACCGTCTCCTCCCTGCCGTCCACCACCGGACGGATGGGATTTTTCATGGAAGTGAGAAAAGAAAACAGCAGGGCGATCTTGTAGGCAACGCCGCCGGAAACCAGAGGGATCTTTTTCACCTTCTGCTGACGGGCGGCGGTGATGGCGTCCAGCCCCACGGAGGCGATGTTCAGGCAGTAGTGATCGTTCACCTTCATCAGGTCGCAGGAAGTCTCCTCCCCGTGAACACAGGCGGCGACGTCCAGAAACCGTTCCGGGGGAATATCGTCAAAGTATTTGATAAAGTCGTTGCCGCTCCCCACGGGAACGGGGCAGACCGCCACGTGGGGCTTTTCCGCCGCGCCGCACACCACCTCGTTCAGCGTTCCGTCGCCGCCGCAGGCATAGACCCGCAGCGGATCCGTATGTTGTGCCGCGCGCTGCTCGGTGATCCGGGTGGCGTCGCCCGGGGCGGCGGTGACGGCGATCTCGTATTCTTCGTGCTTTAAGAGCGGATCCCGATCGAAAGCGTCCCGTATGGAACGCGTCACTTCCTCCGTTTGATCCCGTTTCCCGGCGGCGGGGTTGATGATAAACAAATGTAAGGTACCCATCCGTTTCTCCCGTAAGATTATTTGATCCGCCGCACGGCGCCCTTGGGCGGCGCGGCGCGGTGATAAGCGTTTTCAATATCCCGCACTTCCCCCGCCCTTTCCGTGGTGAACAGAAAATGCAGCGCGTGCGCGCCCATCTTTTTCAATTCCGCTTTCTTATCCAGCATATAGATCGGAACGGAGTTGACCAGAACGTCCCGCTTTCCCTCCCGAAGGACGGGGAAGGAAGCGCCCCGGCGATCCCGCAGGCTCTTTTCTCCCACCCGTTTCTCCAAAAGCATCAAGGGAACGCGTCCGTAGACCAAAACGGCTTTCGGCAGCGCCAGATCCCGGATCTGCGCTCCGTTCAATTCCGGCGAAACGATAAAATCCTCTACCCCTTCGTAAACCAGGGGTGCAAAAGAATTGGTGACGTTCAGCCGCCAGTCCCCGTGCAGGGTGAAGCCCTCGTCTTTTACCAGAAAAAGCTGGCCGGGGTTGGTGATCAAGAGATCCGTAGCGCCCTCCCGCCGGGCGCGGCGCAGGCGGGCAAGGACTTTTTGCTCTTCCCGGGGGAAGATGACCGCGGGCATCACCACCCCTCCCACGCCGGGGATGTGGCGCTCCAACGGCAAATAGCAGGACTTCTCCTTCCACGCCGGTGGGATCTGTTCCGGGGTCTGAAACTGCCACCGTTCCCCGCTCGTCCCCCGCCCGGCAGGCAGAGGCGGCATCACGGGAACGATCTTTTCCCGGTGTACCTCGATGGGCTCCCGGACGGGAGAGACGTCCCGAAGAGCCGTTTGCGCGGCTCGGGTCTTATCCTTATCCTCTTCCCGGCGCACCCCCAGCATGGCGTTCGTGATCTGCCCGGTGAAATACCCGTCGGTAAAGCCGGAGCGGGAGAAGGCGTTTTGGAGCCGTAAGATCTCCCCGGGTGTGGCGTCCCGCCCTTCGTCCAGAAGGCGGCGATACACGCTGGATACGGCGTACACGTATTGGGGGGACTTCATCCGCCCTTCCACCTTCAGGGAAGCGACGCCCAGGGACAGGATCTCCCGCATATGTCCCGCCAGGCACAGATCCTTAAAGCTCAAAGCGTATCTGCCGTTGTAGGGCAGGCGGCAGGGCTGGGCGCATTCGCCCCGGTTGCCGGAGCGCCCGCCGATCATACTCGACATCAGGCACTGACCGGAATGGCAGGCACAGATGGCGCCGTGGATAAACATCTCAATGGGCAGGGGCGACTTTTCGCACAGTTCCTTCAAGTCTTCCCGGGACATCTCCCTGGCGCAGACCATCCGGGAAAAACCGATCTTTTGAAACAACTCGGCGGCGCGGGCATTGTGTCCGGAAGCCTGCGTGCTGGCGTGGAGGGGCAGCTCCGGGATCTGTTCGTGGATCAGTTTCGCCAAACCCAGATCCGCCACGATGAGGGCGTCCGCCCCCATTTCCCAGAGAGACGCCGCCAGAGAGAGCGCCTCCGGCAGCTGCCGGTCCGTCAGGAGCGTATTCAACGTAACGTGGACTCTCACGCCCTTTTCGTGGCACAAAGCCAAAGAGCGTTTCAACGTCTCGTCGTCAAAATTCTGCGCCCGCATCCGGGCGTTGAAGCGGGGAGCGCCCAGGTACACGGCGTCAGCGCCGCCCGCAAGCGCCGCCTGCAAGGCTTCGAAGCTGCCTGCGGGACACAAAAGCTCCGGTTTTTCCATCTCGCGCTCCTTTCCCGTTCCAATGGATCACATACACGTTCATTATACTACAACTGATACCGGTAAGTAAAGGGAAAAAAACGATCCCTTCCCTAAAGCAGATCCATACCTTGTCGTAATGGGTCGCATAAAAAACTGGTATGTCAGCTTTCCCGGAACCGCTTGTTTTTCTTTTGACCGGAGTCTAAAATGGAAAGCGAACTTTTTGTGAATACGGGAGGAAATCGTATGAGCTTTTCCATCACCGGCATTACCATGTTGATGCTGAGCATCTTCGTCATCGCGGCGCTTGGCTATATGCTGGGTCGAATCAACATCAAAGGGGTCTCCCTGGGCACCGCGGGCGTCTTCATCGTGGCGCTTCTCTTCGGCGCCTTCTTCCCCACCCTGCTTTCCGGCACGCTCACCGGGAAGGTGGCGAGCGGCGAGGTGTACAACTACGCGTCCAACGCCCTGAAGATCGTGGAGAACATGGGACTGATCCTGTTCGTCACGGCGGTGGGCTTCATCGCCGGCCCCAATTTCTTCGGCAATTTTAAAAAGAACTTTAAATCCTACGTTTTGCTGGGTCTGGTCGTCATTCTGGCGGGCGCCGCCACCGGCGTGGGCTGCATCTTCATCGGCAGGGCGCTGGGGGAGACCGACCACGCGGAATTTACCGGTATGATCGTGGGACTGATGAGCGGCTCCCTCACCTCCACTCCCGCCTTCTCCGCGGCGAAAGCCACGGTGGCGGAGCAATACGAGAACGCGGTCACCGTGGGTCACGGGATCGCTTACCTCTTCGGCGTTGTGGGCGTGGTGCTGTTCGTACAGATCATCCCCAAACTCGCCCGCGCAGATATGGCGAAGGAGCGGGAAAAACTCAAGATCGTCGACACCGGTAAGAAGAAAGAATACAAGGGCAAGCTCATCGATATGGATCCCTTCGGCTTTATGCCCTTCGCTCTGGCGGCGGTCATCGGCATTGCCGTCGGCTCCGTGAAGATCGCCAACTTCTTCTCTCTGACCACCACCGGCGGCACCCTGATCACCGCCTTGATCTTCGGGCACTTCGCCCATTTCGGTCCCATTAACGTGACCCCCAAGGAATCCACCTTGAAGGTGTTCCGGGAGCTGGGGCTGATGCTCTTCCTCATCGGCGCGGGCATCGCGGGCGGCATCAACTTCGTGAAGTATTTCAAGGGCATTTACTTCGTCTACGGCGTTGCCATGACGGTGGTGCCCATGATCATCGGTTACTTCTTCGCCAAATACGTACTGAAGCTCAGCCTGCTGAACAACCTGGGCTCCATCACAGGCGGTATGACCTCCACCCCCGCCCTGGGCACGCTGATCAACGTATCGGGCACCGAGGACGTGGCGAGCGCCTACGCCGCCACCTATCCCGTGGCGCTGATCGCGGTGGTGCTGGCGTCTCAGTTGATGATCTCCTTCCTGTCATAAGATAGGGCTTGCTGATCTATCGGGCTTCTTCGGAAGCCCGATTTTTTTACCCCCTGCCACACGCAAAAAAAAGAGTTGCCGCCGAAGGCGGCAACTCTTTTTTGTTATGGATCTCAGAACGCGTTCTTTCCGGGATAGCACGCGCCTTCGCCCAATTCTTCCTCGATGCGGAGGAGACGGTTGTACTTGGCGACGCGCTCACTGCGGGAAGGAGCGCCGGTCTTGATCTGACGGGTGTTCAGCGCCACAGCCAGATCCGCGATGGTGGTATCCTCGGTCTCGCCGGAACGGTGAGAGGTAACGGCGGTGTAGCCGGCCTTGTGCGCCATCTTGATGGCCTCCAGGGTCTCGGACACGCTGCCGATCTGATTGAGCTTGATGAGAATGGAGTTGCCGCAGCCCAGATCGATGCCCTTCTTCAATCTCTCGGTGTTGGTGACGAACAGGTCGTCGCCCACCAGCTGGACCTTGCCGCCCAGACGCTCGGTCATCTTCTTCCAGCCTTCCCAGTCCTCTTCATCCAGACCGTCTTCGATGGAAGCGATGGGGTACTTCTCGCAGAGAGCCGCCCAATGCTCGATCAGGGTCTCGGAGGTGAAGTCGCGGCCGGACTTGGGCTGATGATAGAAGCCCTTGCCCTTTTCGCTCTTCCACTCGGAAGCGGCGGCGTCCATAGCCAGGACGAAATCGTCGCCGGGCTTGTAGCCGGCTGCCTGGATCGCCTTGAGGATCAATTCGATGGCGTCTTCATCGCCGCCCAGGCTGTTGGGAGCGAAGCCGCCTTCGTCGCCGACGGCGGTCACGTCCTTCATATCCTTGATGAGCTTCTTTAAGGCGTGGAAGACTTCGGTGCACCAGCGCAATCCTTCCGCAAAGGAGGGAGCGCCCACGGGCATGATCATAAATTCCTGGGTATCAACGGAGGAGTCGGCGTGAGCGCCGCCGTTGAGGATGTTCATCATGGGAACGGGCAGGTTGGTGCCGTTCACGCCGCCCAGGAAGCGGTACAGGGGCAGTCCCAGGGACGTAGCGGCGGCGCGGGCGGCGGCAATAGAGACCGCCAGGATGGCGTTGGCGCCCAGGTTGTGCTTATCCTTGGTGCCGTCAGCCTTCAGCATCGCACCGTCCACGGCGTAGGTGTCTGCGGCGTCCAGCCCTTCCACCGCCTTGGCGATCACGGTATTTACGTTCGCGACTGCTTTGGCAACGCCCTTGCCGCCGAAGCGGGACTTGTCGCCGTCGCGAAGCTCAAGCGCTTCAAATTCACCGGTGGAGGCGCCGCTGGGAGACGCGCCCAGGGCAACGGTGCCGTCCGCCAAAGTCACTTCCGCTTCCACCGTGGGATTTCCGCGGGAGTCGATGATCTGTCTGGCAAAAACTTTTTCGATAATGGTATTTTTCATAACGTCCTCCTTACAAAAGAATTGCTTCTTTAGCAATTTATTCCAGTATAGCAGGCTGCCGGGAAAAAATCAAGTCCGGCAACTTGTGATTTTTACCGATTTTTAACCGCTTTTTCAGCGTTTTTCACTGCAAAAAGCCATTTATGATCTGCTCTTCCGCTTCCGCTTCCGTCAGCCCTAAGGTCATGAGCTTGGTGATCTGATCCCCGGCGATCTTGCCGATGGCGGCTTCGTGCACCAGCGCCGCGTCCAGATCATTCGCTTCCAGCCCCGGCACCGCCAGGATCCTGCCCTCGTCCATGATGATGGAGTCGCACTCGGTATGACCGGAACAAGGGGCGTTGCCCAAAAGAGTCGCGTCGAACTTCTGGAAGGAATGATCCCGGGCGACGGAGCGGGAAACCACGTCGGCGGAGGATCCCTCTCCCGCCAGATCGACCTTATACGAACTGACGGCGGTCTGGGAGCCGTGGGTCATCAGGCGCTCCCGCACCACCATTTTCGCCCCCGCCTTCAAAACGGCGGTGGTGGTGCGATTGGTATCGTCGACCCCGCGGATCTGCACCATTTCCATTTCCACGGTGCTGTTCTCGTCCTGATACACCTCGGTGACGGGATTGAGGATGCGCTTGCCGGCGCCCTCCCCGGAGCCGTAGTGCTTCTCCACGTATTTCACCCGGGCGCCTTTGCCCACAAAGAAACGGTGAACGCCGTCGTGCTGGGAATCCTGGTTGCCGCAGTTGTCAATGCCGCAGCCGGCAACGATCACCACGTCGGCGCCTTCGCCCACGAAAAAGTCGTTGTAGACCACTTCCTTCAATCCGCTTTCCGTCAGCACCACGGGAATGTGGACGCTTTCGTTCTTCGTACCGGGAGCGATGCGGATCTCCAGCCCGGATACGTCAGCCTTGGAAGTGATCTCAATGTTGGCGGTGGATCGGCGGCCGGCGGACTGCCCGTCGGTGCGGATGTTGTATGCGCCCTC